>JBJEVW010000352.1:0-6816 GCA_051884735.1 Kiritimatiellia bacterium
TTCGAAATCGGCACTGCGGCTGCATCCGTAAATCCACGGGATACATACAAGACAGAACATCACGAAAACCACGATGGCGCAGATTTCATCCGGAGAAGACAATGAGCAAGATTCTCGTCCGGAATCGATCCGTCGCCCACTCCTAAGCATCAAGCAGCGGCAAATGGCGATCAAAAAAACAGCGGAATATGCAAAACCATAGTTCCATGGATGAAAAAGGAGCGTTTTCCATTCGAGTATGAAAGCTGCAAGCACTTGATGGAAATCCGGCTTCCAAAGCGATGCGTATTCCGGAAGTACCCCGCCTGAACCCCAAACGAAGATTTGCCAAATAAAAGGAAGCGCCAAACCGGCAGCAACTGCCGGAAGAGATTTTGCGACATATCGCCAAAACGAATGACAAGCGTTTTTCAACCATGTTTCATCGTTTCTTTTCCCGCCCCCCGCCAACATCCAGGCAAGCCAACTGAAAATGGCAAACAAGAGACCTTCGTTCTTGAACCAACCTGCCGCCCCAAAAACAAACCAGGCCAACTGCCGGTTTCGTTCATTTCCGCTCCAAAGCAACTTCCAACCAGTTACAATGCATAAAGCTGTCAGTGAATCTGGGTACAGCTGAGTTCCCATTTTGAGCGCAACGGGTTGAAGAAATAACGACAGAAGCCAGATTGTTCCACCAACCCTCGCTATTTGCCCACGACACGACGAATAGGCGGCAGAAAGAAAAACTAGCCCCATTGCCGCACATCCAATTAGTTGCGTCAACCACAAACCACACCCGCCGGAAACGGCAAAACAGGACAAAACGATTGTTGCGAGACCGGGAGGATAAGCCGGAACGAGAAAAGTCCATGAATAATCGGTAAACCAAGCTGACGGCGTGCCGGATCCAAGCATCCACATTTTCGCCTTTCCGCCGACAACGGCAAAACCATTCGGTACAAGGAAAGAATGAGACAAAGCCAAATATCCATAGAAAACAAATAGCAGCACAGCAATTGCAAGAATGAAAATCCGTTCTTTGTCCGGATAAAGGATTCGAAAACGCCGCGTGTACAGAAAATACACGAATAGGGTCAGTCCAACCGCCGCGCAAACAAATGCAACACCCGGAACGATTCCGACTAACGGCGGAAGAAACATCAGGGCCGAAAACAAAGTCAATCCGGCAACAAGACCGAAAAATCCTCCAAATGACAAGCAAGTGCCGGCCAAGAGAAAAACCGGGACCATTCCGAGGAATTCTTTCGCACGAGAAAACGTTTGGCAAGATTTCTCCTGGGGAAACAACCCTGTCGGCAATCTGCCGATTCGCTCCCAAAGCCCCCGTGACGTTTCGGAACACGAAACCACTTTCCTCCATTGGTTTGACGGACAGCAAACCGGAACATATCCGTTTCCATCGGGTGCCAGAACATAATCGGCTTTTTCGGGGATAGGATCAAATTCCGTTCCTCGCGTCGGCAATTCCGGCATCGTCAACCATGCCAGTTCCTGCCATCTGGCCCGCTCCTCGGAGTCTGCCCCTGCGAACGTTGAAAATATGATGTGCAAATGATCGCCGGGCGCAATCTTCGATGATACAATAGCCCGCTCAGAAGCGTTTTCGCCATTTCGAATCGATTTCCACCCGTTGGCGGCTCTAGACATTTCCCGACAGGTTCCCGGTCCTGTTGCACAGAGAGCGACAACCGCAAGAACGGACAAAAAATAGGCTCGCCACTTCATGGAAGCAAAACAATTTCCCGAATCGCTACGATTTCCGGGTTTCGTGACATTGGACGGATTTTCAGAAACCGGATAGGAGTTCGAATGGTCGCTTTGCAGATGCCATCCTTTTTTGAAACGTTTGCCACACGGGTCCACATGCGTCCATCGGATGAGACTTCCGCATAGCCGGCCGAAAGACGATGCTCGCCTGTTGCCGTTCCCGTTTTCACAAGAATGACTCCCTGAAAAGCGGGCTCGAAGGAAATATCAATAGAATCATCTTTTCCCATAGGTTCGGATGAAATATACGCCGTTCCGTCCAACCCGTCCAAAGCCCGATCGGGACCAGAGGCCGAATCCCGCCCGGCTTTGGTTGGCGTAAAAGAAAATCTCGCCGGTTCCTTTCGCGCAAACAATGACGGTCGTGACCCGGATGAAGTGCGTTCCGTTTCGATTGGACGGCCGTCCGCTGTTTGCGAAAACAACCAATTCCAAACAGAATCCTCTGCCCAAGCCGCCTCCCATGCATTGTGCCCCATAGCCGGAAAAGTAGATTCACGGACCTCGCCGCCACATTCCGCGACGATTCGCTTGAATGCATCAAGACCGGCCCTTGCGCCCGGGCGTTGGAACTCGGACTCGTTGTAAAGAAGCCAGTAGTTTCCCGGCTTCGAAGCCGGCATCATACCGGCATCGGCGGTCGTGGCGACGGGAACCGCAGCCGCAAACCGGCCCGGCCACGCCGAGAGCATGGAAACGGACGCGGAACCGCCGGCAGAAAGCCCGGTGACATAGATTCGGTTGGTATCGACAGCCTCTGCTCCCAACGAACGAATGGCCGCGAACATGGCGTCGCAGACGAGTTCGGCGAGGTTTGTCGGCGCTTCCGGCGCGCCGCTTTCGATCGTTCCGTCCACCGGAAGCATCGGGGCGAACAAATGGCAGGGATGGGTCTTCTGGAACTTCTCGGAGCAGACTTTTCTGAAAACGGCCGTCTGGCGGAATTGCAGCGCAAGATCCGTTCCCCTCTCCCCCGTCCCTCCGAAGTAGACGACAAGCGGAAGCCCACGCTTCGAAACCGGGCTCTTGTAGAAAAGAAACGGCAGTTCGTTGACGGGACAGAGAAGCGGATTGAAATACCGGTCCGGCGTAGGTTTTTCGCGGCGAAACCAAGCCGCCTTCAACGAAAAAGAATCAAGTTGTTTTTGCAATGTCGAAGATGCCGTATATGTCTCGATTCGTCCGGGATAGCCATCGCCTAATCTTGGATAAAGAGATTCTGCGCAGGAAAGACACGAAATCGACATCAGACAGAAAAGCAAGAAAAGATTTCGAATCATTGTGCAATCGTTGAAATATGGGAAATGTAAATAATGCCATTTGTTCCTTCGTACCAATGATAAGGGTATTGATGCTTCTGCCGAAATTCTTCCTCGTTGATTTCGGTCAGCAATTTCCGTAGCAAAGGTTTTGCCGCTTCATCTCGACCGAAATCGACGCCGCCACCCTCGTTGTGTCCGTTCCAACCACCGTAAATTTGCCACTCGGCCGCCATGCTCAGAAAACGGATGACATCTTCACATGATGGACAATCTGACATCCGGCGAATCACACGACGCTTGAAAAGATATCTCGCAAGGGGGTAACCTATACGAACGGATGAATTGAATCCGTTTCATCTGGTTCTGGTCATTCCAGATTTTTGGGAAACAATCTTTTCCTTTCCCTTGAAAAACAGTTTCATCAAAACGTCGTGCCACGGCATTTGAATGCATAAAGAATCCAAAAGCTAGCAGCATCAAAAATCCAAAGCCGAATGCAATTCCTTTTTTCATTGTTTTCCCCACGATTCTTGCAAGGACCAATCATGTCCTGAAATGAAAGCCCCTTGTTGATGAACTTCCTCTTTATTTCTTTTCGAGAGTAAAAAGTTTGTTAGCGAAACTTGTCAACCTCAAGTCAGTATCTGAAAAAAAGTTCTTCCGGGGTTGTAGCCTGCGGCAATTGATTGGGCAACAACAAATCAGGGCCAAGTTCCTGAAGCAACTCCTTCTTGTATTCTTCCAGCTGACGCTCTTGAACAGGATCTTGAAACGCAGCGTAATTCAGCCAATAGAATCGGTCTTTCCGTTCGAAAAGGTCCTTCGGCCAGTTTACGATTTCATTCGTGTGGAGAGACAACCACTGCGGCCGCATTTTCCCAACCCATCCTTTGGCGTTATAGAAAGTGAAAAAACGATCTCCAAAAGCCCTTCCGACGAGAACGTCTCCTGTCGGCATGATTTTGTGGGTAAGAGGAACCTGTCCAAACCATTCCAATCTGACGGCTTTGTCATTCACTTGATATTTCATTCCCGACAATACCTCCTTCAAATGAAGAAGCCTTGCGATTTCGCCGTCTCCCAATGAAGAATCGGATACAATAAGCCAATCAATCGCTTGCCGGCACTTTTCTTGCGACAACCGGAGAGACGGATTTTGCAGGTAAGATATGACAAGGGCATCGGCGAAACCTCCTCCGATTGTTTCAGAGAGATCATCGGCTTCTGTTTTTGCATACCGCCGAAGAACCAATGTCACTGCTTTTGCCCGTGCTTCCCCATTCCGCCACAAAAGGACTGTAGGGGCAATAACACCGGAAAACGGAGGGGGTACATCAGGATGTTCTTTCCATTCTTGAAAGGATCCATAATAGTTGTTTGGCGGACTTTCCGGAATATGCAAACGGAAATTCCGGCCGGTTCTTGTATCATAGAAAAACAGATTGGCAATTTCTTCGGAAAGTTCCCATGCGTCCATGGCAGAAGCCGCTTTGAGGATTTTTCGGATTTCAAGCGGATTGGATGTGGCAATCTGGTTTTCTGCAAGCCATCCACGAAATGCTTGAATCCATTCTGCACGACTTTTTTCATCCGTTCCGAGGATTTGAAATTCCTTTTCGGATTTGTTCCGGAACAAAAGAGGATGCGGATTCCAGTCGTATTCAAGACCAAACTTCCTTCGGCAGTCCCATTTGACATTCTCAACCACACTTCGTTTATGCTCTGCCCATCCTTCCGGATGCCCATTCACAAACGGGAGATAGAAAAAACCGCCTGTATAGCGGATTTCCGCTTTGGCGTTCAGAACCGCCGCGGCTTCCGCATCGTATCCGTCATGATCGAGAAGGGACCAAAGCGCATATACGATTTCTTCTGTTGTATATGCCTCCGCAAACCGTTTCCAAGCGCCTTTCAATTTCATTTCATACGTACTGCAAAATTGGTTGTAATGCTCGATTTGCTTCCCGTCAAATGGTCTGGGCAACTTCATGAAATCCGTCTTCACGGCCGCGCATTCATCCGGCGGTACGTAAAAATCCTGCACGGCAAGTGCGAATGGTGCAGAAAAAAAAACAATCCGAGAAGAAGTTGTTTCATCATTTGTTTATTGACGCTGTTCATTATCTTTATCCTTCATTATGGATGGAGAAATTATCGATTCCATTCGTCGATGGATGCAGGCTTAGGCTCCAGATGAATCAATTGAATGGATTGTCCATTACGGTTTGCCTTGTTAACGGTTGGATTGGCAGCATTTTTTTCATCAATCCATTTGGCCATCAATCCGGGATCGGCAAACTTCATTTGAAGCGCCTCGCCTGTATTCCATTGTGCTGAATGTGGGTCTGCAGAAAATTCTGCTTTCACATCTTCCAAAATCTCTTCTTCCCCTTTCCAAACGAATCCAAGAGAGCTTTCCGGAATAGAATTTGTCAACGGGATTATTGGCATTTTCTTGTCTACCAACCAATTATCAATGTCAATCAATCCCGAATGTTCGGAAAGAATTGCAATATATGACCCGCACCCGCATCTGGAAGCACCTTGTTTAATCGTTGCATCAAGACCATAGTTGGTAAATGGATGTGATTTGCGATAAGAAAGTATCGTTTCTGCTGTTTGAGGAGGAATTCGATATTCCAAAACGGCTGTTAGCGGTTTGACTTGATTGCTTGATGACGATAGATACCCATCCTTATTGATTCCGATGAAAAAAACCCATGGTTCCTCCAAATCGCTCTTTGAATTTTGCCTGCCATCCGGAAATGAGTGCCAATAGATTTTCCCATTCCGCAATTGATTAAGACAATCAGTGATAGACCAATCTTTTCCCGCTTTTGACATCCCGGTTTGTCCTGTCCAAACGTCAATATTTGATGCAGATGTACGCATTTGGATCCTGGCAAATGCATGTCCCATAAAAGCAGATTTTTTATGAAATTTCTTGTCCGGCAGGCTTGCTCCTTCGCAATAGCCGGAAAACATTGCCCGTGGCGTTGCATAATCGACAAAAAAAAATCGCTTCGGGCATCATTGGTCTCATCATAAACATACGGACGATAAACACAAAGATAATAAACACAACGGACAACAAGATACGCAACTTGGTCAGAAACTATATCAGTCCCATTTGAACGAGCCAGACTCACCTTAATGAACGGAAGAACATGAGAAGAAATTGTTCCAATTCCTTCGATATACAAAGTAATCTTCGATTCTCCATCAGGAAAGAGACTGCCGATTTTGATGGGGACTCCTGCCTTTACGAAGTCGCCACCATTCTCAACTTCAGCAGGATTTCTCGAAACAGATTCTGGCTTTGTCCAAATTCTAATGCCGGAACCGAGAGGATTTTCAATTACAGCATTGGTATATGCATTTGCTGCCTCAGAAAATGTCGAAAATCCTGTTTGCGAGGGATTATCCGGACAATCATAATCGAACCTGATTGAATATTCAGGATCTGGCGGGACACATTCAAGGACAAGCGGATAAAAGTTATTTCCGTTCTCGATTTCTCCATCATTGAACGCCCCGGAAAAAATGCCGAATCCGTCAAGAAAATCGGGAATATAATCGCCATCCGCATCCATGTCATTCATCTGGATTATCTTTGCCATCTTTTCTTCGTCACAATCTTCTTGAAAGGATCGGGATGGTTCGGAAGTCCCGCAAAGGTTGGCTGTATCGATATCAAGATCGCATCTGACAACCGTCAGCCATGCGGTGTCCGTGCACTTGTTCGTCCGGTGCTCGACTTTGATCCAATGATCGCGCTCTTCTG
>JBJEVW010000353.1:0-6771 GCA_051884735.1 Kiritimatiellia bacterium
GGAGGCCTTTGTTTGGCTTGTATCCGTCGTCCGGAGATGCGAGATCCTCGCGTTGCCAGACGCGAATGTAATCGATGACAAAGTCCGCCGGAAGTTCGCGATCGTCGAGGGGATCGAATTCCCAACCGCCGAGCATGTGCTGAAGGTGAAGCATCATGGGAACGGATGCGACGCGCGGGCTATTCCATTCCCAGAATTTCCGGCCATGTTCCCAAAACGAGACATGACCCGGCAGCCAAAGCATCCCCATGGTCAGAAAACCCTCTTCGTCAGTATCAATATAGACGGCTGACGTTCCGAGGCGGTGATGCCCCTTGCCGTAGTCTCCCCAGTGGCAAGCGACATTGAACCGGTGTGGACCCCAGATGGACTGCGCTTCGAGAATATCGAATTCCATACCGCCGTCGAAATTCGAGTAACGCGTCCGGAAACCCGGCCAATCCGCGAAAGGGACGCCGTATCCGGGAGCTTTTGCGACGCCTCTGCCGCGGTCGGGCATTGTCCAAAAACCGGGCCAGCAGTGTTTCTGCGTCGGCAGTTTGCAACGGATTTCGAAGTAGCCATAGCGTTGCGTCCATTTGCCGAAGGTATCGGCCCATCCTGTTGCGTACGGCGTTTCCTTATCCTTGGGGTCGTCGTTCTGGAAGCCCTTTTGCTTGGTGATCCGCAGGATAAGGTTTCCGTTTTCGACAAAGATATTGTCTTTGGAGAAATGGACGAGAGGACTGGTCCAGTTGAACCAGTACACGTTCCAGATTTTGTGGTTCAGTTTGCCATTGTCGAAATTTTCGGCGAGCGTCTGTTTCCACTTTCCGGGAACGGGCGGGCGCAATCCGAGCCAACTGGGCTTGTTGGGAGAGGCGGTGGCGCCGCGCAGTTCGAGGATGGCGAAATCGGCGCCGGTTGCTGCGGTGGCGTCGTCGCCGAGGCAGACGAGAGCGGTTGTTTTGTGCGCACGAAAATCGGTTCCGGTTCCGGGGGCGCGCGTCCAGGCCCGTCCCTCATTTTCGAGCATGGCGGGATCGGGATCGCATCGCCAAGGCACGGAAGCCGCGAAGGGTATTTCGATTGTCATTGAAGCGCCGGGCGGCAACGGTTTTTGCGTCGAGAATGTTTCGGATGGGCCGATGTTCGATTCCAGAAGAAGTTTGGGAGAGGCCGGCGTCTTGCCGACATTTTTGACCGTTACGAAGAGTCTCGTGAAGTCCGAAAAATCCCAGTAACCGGCGGGTGCGGGAAACAGCATGGCGCGGGAATCCGGTCCTTTGACATGCAGGACGAATGTCTGCAAGGTGGAAATAAAGGTGGCATAGCCGCCATTGCCGCCGGCGCCGCGGGCGACGCGATTTGGGGCGGTATCGCCATTGGAGGCGGAGCGGAGAAGGATGCCGCCGGATTGCGGTTTGCGGCGATTTTCCGCTGGGTTTTCGCCGGGTTTTTCACCGGCGAAACCGGCGGCCTGGAAGAACTCGAGTTTCAGTTTGACTGGATTGCCGCCAACTTTGTCGGTCGAAAGCATCGCCCGCGACACATGATCCGGTTGGAGCGCGTATCCGGGGCGTCCATAGGAGTATCCGAAGAATACCTTCAGCGTTTTGGACGAGCCCGAAGGGATGGTCGCGCTTTCGGCGTTGAAAACATTTGGATTGCCATCGGCGGGACGCGGATTGTCGACGCGAAGGATCGGTTTTGCGGGTTCATCGCCGAGATTGGTCACCTTCACTTCCACATGGCTGTAGTTGGAAAGATCCCAGTTTTGCCCGGTCCGGGGGCGAATGACGATGCCGGGCCAAGCGCATTCTCCCGGTCGGATGGTCAGAACAAGAGCCGTCCCATCGGCTTTGACGTCGATTTGTCCATCCGCCCCGTAACTTGGTGTGACCGATTGAAGCGCATTTGGAGTAGCGGGGTCGACCAAAAGCATGGCTCCGACGCCGGCATCGCCAGTCGTTTGGGCGATGGTTGCGTGTGGGGGTACCAAAAAAGAAAACAGAAACAAAAAGAGAAGTCGATATCTCATAAGGCAAGCTCCAAGCGAGTCTTTTCCTAGGGAAATAGCAGAAAGAAGGGAAAAAGGACAAGAAGCAGTGATTTATTCATTCTTTCCTGACAAAATGGGTTGTTTCCGTTCTGTCGTTTTCCCTCTTTTGGAAAGACAGAAATGAAAGCAGAAAAAAGAGTATGGCTTGCGTGTACAATCATAGATCGGCGGAGAAGGGGGGGGGTACAGAAAATGGAGCGCGAATTGAGGGTTTGCCCGATTCGCGTCATTTTGTTATGCTTCCGACAGTATTTTCCGTTCATGCTTTCCCGATTTCAATCACATGCGAACAACACATCCATTTCTGACTTTTGTTGCTGCGGCTTGTTTGGCGGCAATTTTTTTTGCGGGGTGCGAGTCGGCTGACGGCTATTCCATTGAAGTCTCGCCTTCCAGCGCTTCGTTAAGCGAGCAATCTCCATCGGTGCAGTTGACGGCATCGGGATGGCAGGATTTTTCTTGGACGCTATCCGATACGTCTGTCGGGCGGCTTTCTTCCCATACGGGCAAGACGGTTGTATATACCGCTACGGAGTTTGGCACCGAGACGTCTGCCGTCTCGCAAACCATTCAGGTGCGTGCGGTTGGAACGGCGATCGAAAGCGGCAGCTCCACCAATACAACCTCGAACGCTTCTGCCGATAGCGGTTATTCAGCCAAAATCAGCATTACGCAGTAATAAAATCCCCCGTTCCGCTTTTTTCTCTTTATGTCGTTTTTACCTTTTCATCATCCGCTCGGGCATTGGATTCGCTCGGCATTGTGCATGGCAAGTGCAGTCCTTCTGTCGACACTGTTTCTGGGATGCGAATCGGCCGAGGGGTATACGGACGGCACGGGGAATACGGAAGCGCCCGAAAACATCGGTGGCGGCAGTGGCGGCAGTGGCGGCAGCGGCGGTTCTGGGAGTGCGACGTCGTCGTTGAAGTTGTCGCCTTCTTCCGTTACGCTTAACATTCAAACGACCGATGTTTCTGTGTCGATTGCCACGCAGCGGATTGCGGTCGAAAATCCGGCTTCGACTTCCAGCTTTGAATGGACGTTGATGCAATCCGGCGTGGGCACGCTCACCGCCACATCCGGAACCAGCACAGTCTACACGGCTCCGACAAGCACGAGTTACAATGGTCGCACGCAAACCGTCCGTTGCACGGAGACGATGCCAACGGGAGAAACCCGTTTTGCGGACTGCGTGATTACGCTTCGGTACGGATCGAATTAGTCATCTTCCGGTTCTTCATTTTCACATTTTTTCACCCGATTCGGTAACCTTTCCCAACGATGTCAAACAAAGTCTTTTTGTCTGGAAACGAGGCGATTGCCCGTGCGGCTTATGCTGCGGGTTGCGCCGTTGCATCTGCCTACCCTGGAACTCCCAGCACGGAAATCCTGGAAAATATCGCCAAATTCAAAGGCGAGATCGACTGCGAGTGGTCGGTCAACGAAAAGGTCGCCATGGAAATCGGCATTGGCGCTTCGATTGCGGGTGCGCGTGCATTGGTGTGCATGAAGCATGTCGGCCTCAATGTCGCGATGGATCCGTTGATGACCTACACATTTGTCGGTACATCCGGCGGGTTGGTGATTGTGTCGGCGGACGATCCGGGTATGCACTCCTCCCAGAACGAGCAAGACAACCGGACGCTCGGAAAGTTTGCGCATTGCATTGAGCTTGAGCCGTCGGACTCCCAAGAAGCGTATGACATGGTTCGCGGGGCGTGGGAACTCTCCGAGCGAACGGGGGCCATCGTAATGGTCCGCATGACCACGCGCACCTCGCATTCCGCATCGCTTGTCGACGTCGGCGAAGACGGGTTGAAACGCGGCGTAGTCGAGAGCAAGCCCTACGTCAAGAATCCGCGTCGCACCGTAGCCGTCCCTGCGAATGCCCGAGGAATGCGTTTTGCGCTGGAAGACCGCAACAGGCGATTGCTCGAGGAATCGGAGAAAAGTCCTTTCAACCGTGTCGAAGACGGACGAAACGAGTTGGGCATCATCACCTCGGCGGTTGCGTACGAGTATGTCAAGGAAGTATTTCCCGAGTTTCGTATTTTGAAGCTCGGCTTCACAAATCCGTTGCCGATCCGGATGGTGCGCGATTTTGCCGCGTCGGTTCAGCGTGTCGTGGTGGTGGAAGAGCTCGACCCGGTGCTCCGTAATGCGGTCCGTTTGGCGGGGGTGGAGGTGACGCCGTATGAGACGGAGCTCCACATGATGGAGCTGAATGTGACCCGCATCCGGGCGTTGCGTGCGGAGCTGCTTGGCGAGGCATTGCCTGCTGCGCCTGTGCAGCCGGTCGAGACGCAATCGCTTCCTTCGCGTCCACCGACGCTTTGCGCGGGCTGTTCCCATCGTGGCGTTTTTTACACGCTATCCAAGCTCAAGGCGACGGTTTGCGGCGATATCGGTTGCTATACGCTCGGTGTCGTTCCGCCGCTTTCCTCGATGGACACGACCATTTGCATGGGCGCCTCCATCGGCAATGCCTTTGGCATGCGGAAAGCCGGATTCAAGGGGCGTCTTGCCGCCGTGATTGGCGATTCGACCTTTTTCCATTCCGGGATGACCGGGCTCTTGGACGTCGTCTACAACAAAGGCGCGGTGACGGTCGTCGTATTGGACAACCGGATTACCGGCATGACGGGGCACCAGCAGAATCCCGGTTCCGGAAAGACGCTTTTGGGCGAGGAGACCGTTCAGACGGACATTGCCGAGGTTGCGCGCGGTCTGGGCGTCAAGCGTGTCCATAAAGTAAATGCCTACGATTTGGTCGAGCTCGAGCGTGTGCTTTCGGAGGAATTGGATTGCAACGAACCATCCGTCATTGTCGCTTACGGCCCTTGCGTCATTGCTGCGAAGAAGCTTGTGGGCGCCATTCCGCATGCCGTCGATCCGTCGAAATGCAAGACATGCGGTGCGTGTTTCAAGTTGGGTTGTCCCTCGATCGTGCGTGGCCAGCAGCTTCCGAACGGGCGCTATGTAAGCCGCATTGCACCGGCGGCCTGCATCGGATGCGGGCTTTGTTCGCAAGTCTGCAAATTCGGCGCCATTGCCTCGACCGGGGTTCCAAAGGCCTAGCGTCCCGCAATCGAACTGTTAGGAATTTTCACTGGAGTTGTCATGAACAAACCTCTTTTCACACTTGACACTGTCACCAACATCACGCTTGTCGGCGTTGGCGGACAGGGTATTCTTCTGACAGCCGACGTTTTGGCCCGCACGGCGGCGCTTGCCGGTCTGTCGGTCAAGAAATCCGAAATCCATGGCATGAGCCAGCGGGGCGGATCGGTTTCGAGCCAGGTTCGCATAGGGCGCTGTGTTTTCAGTCCGATTGTTCCGGATGGAGAAACGGATTTGCTGGTTTCGTTTGATCGTCTCGAAGCGGTGCGCGCCTTTTCCTCGGTACGCCCGAATGGCTATGCGTTGGTCGATGCCTGCTATCTGGAGCCGGTAACGGTTTCGTCCGGGCTTCAGCCTGCGCCGGCCGATCCGGAAGAGAGCGTAAGCAAGCTGTATGGACAGCGGTTGATTCGGTTCGATTCGCATTCGATTGCGTTGCAAGTCGGAAATGCCCGCACGGCCAACATGGCCATTGCCGGGGCTCTCTCAAACCTGTTCCCGTGGCCTGTTGAGACGTGGCACGAGGCGCTGCGCCAGCGTTTGCCCGAAAAACTCCTCGCCGTCAATGAAAAGGCCTTCGATTTAGGGCGCGCGTCCATCGTCTTGCCTGCCGTCCAGTAAATTTCCCCGCCGAATTTTCAGCTTTTTGTCATGAACGAACAGATGCTCAATGCGATTATCGGCGAAACCGGCTTGTTTTCGCCTGAACAGTTGGAGGAGATTGCTTCCGCCCTTCGCAATCCGGAGGCCGAAGGCGTCATTCCGACGATTGTCCGCTTGGGCCTTTCGGACGAAGAAAGCATTTTGCGCGCGGTGGCGATGGTGCTTGGGCACGAGTATTTGGATGTCAGCGAGTTGCCGGTGGACGAAACGCTCATCCAGAAGATGCCGGCGCGTACGGTTACGCAATTCAAGGTCGTGCCGGTTTCGTTTGACGACGGGCTGTTGACGGTTGCCACGAGCGATCCTTTCCGGGAAGGGCTCGAAGATGCGTTGCGGCTTGCGACGGGGCTGGACATTGCGCTGGTCTATTGTCCGGAAGAGAAGATTATCCGCCAAAGCCAGAAGTGCTATGGTGTCGGCGCCGATACGCTGGCGAAGATGGACAGTTCGGATATTTACGATGCCGAACAAGACAATTCCGCCAACAAATTCGAGCTTTCCGGCGATGGACAGGAAGCGTCCATTGTCAAATTCGTCAACCAGATCATCGCGGAAGCCGATCGCCGTGCCGCAACGGATATCCATTTCGAACCGATGGAGAAAGAGTTGCGGATCCGCTACCGGATCGACGGACTGCTCCACAAGGTCGACGTGCCGCCGACGCTGCACCGATTGCAGGCGGCCGTCATCTCTCGCATCAAGGTCATGGCGAATCTGGACATCGCGGAAAAGAGAATGCCGATGGACGGACGTATCGGCATCCGCGTGAACGGCAAAGAGATTGACATCCGTGTGTCCACCTGTCCGGTGACGTATGGCGAGAGCATTTCGCTGCGTTTGCTGCAGAAAGGCGGCTCGGTCGTCCGGCTGGAGCAGCTTGGATTTGGAAAACGGGACGATACGCTGATTCGGCGTGCCATCCATCGTCCGAACGGCATCATCCTGGT
>JBJEVW010000354.1:0-1661 GCA_051884735.1 Kiritimatiellia bacterium
GTAAAAACCGAATCGCAAGTCGGCGATATCCATAAATACTCCGCCAACTCCATCGAAACGGTAACCATTTCCCGCGGTGCGGAAAAACCGATTCGCATCGATGTGGAAATGACGGAAAATGTCGGCTTTTTCCAAGTCGAAGAGGTTCTGATGCAGAAGATCGGAATGTCGCCAGCCCGGCAACATCTCGAGTTGTACGCCGGCGTCAAAGGAGAACCCCGGAAACGCTATCTGTAAATGCTGCGAACTTTTCCTCCCTTTATGAGCGTTTCCTGTAGAGACGAATCTCTTTCGGAATGGTCTCCATGAAATTCTTTTTGATTCTCTCGCTCTACCTTACCCCTCTTCTCTGCTTTTCCGGAGAAAGCGGGGTCGTTTTGTTGAGAAGCGATCAAATCGAACTCCCGGAATCCATCGGACGCGAAACCATCGCCGTCATCGACCGCTCCATCGACACGCTTCGGGACTGCCAGTCGGAAGATGGCCTCTGGAAGGATCGGAACGCCATTCCTTGCGCCGTCTTCGGCACTCGCAATGCGCCCGATCCATCCCAGCTCCAAGCTCTGCAAGAATTGGCAAAGACCGTTTCCCGACCTTGGGATGCTAACGATATCCGGAACGCTTCCTTTGTCCTCCTCGGTGCGGCGCGCGTCGGTCTCTCCCCTCCCCCCGCCTTGCTGGAGCGCCTCTCCCGCGCAAACCTTGACGCCCTCCCCCCCGCCGATTGCGCAATTACCCTTCTTGCCCTGGACGCTTTCCGCATTCCGACCAAAAAACACTGGGAGCGCCTCGCACAACGTCCCCTACCCCCGAAAAACACGCTTTCCTCCGTCGCCGCATCTGCCCTCGCACGGCATGCGTCGCACCCTGGCGCTTTCTCGTCGCCACGCCCTGACGTCCTGGCCCATATCCGTTGGCTCGCAGCACGGCTAAACCTTGGATTCGTCGGCCAAGTCCCCCCTCCCGATCCGGAATACCCGCTTGACCCCGAAAACGCTTTTCTCATCGCCGTTCTCGCCAATTCCATTCCCCGCCATCTTCTGGCCGATCCGAAAAACGCCCTTTTTCCATACAACTGGAAAAACCATCTGGCAAACCGCATCATTTCTCTTCAACAATGCGATGACGACGGAAATTACTTCTGGGACGGCCCTCGATCGACACTCGAAAACACCACCCTTGCCATTCTCGCTCTCCAAATCCTCTCCCCGTAATACCGTCTCCCCAAACGTACTGCGTACCGCCATCGGTCATTGCGCAATGCCGAGACTTGAAAAAATATATTCAGAAGAAAAGGGCCGTTTATCGGAGAATGCGACTAGCCGCGCTACTGATTGCACCCGAATCGGCACGCTTATCTTGCGCCCTGTTCGTATTGTCATGGGCGAGTGGAAGGGACTGACCCCTAGGATTTGGCAATAGGGAGCAGCGCATTGCATCCCGCACACGCCGTCAAAACGATTCGAGCCCCTATCCCGCACCCTCTTCCGGCCGAGCCGCACACCGCTATTACGCACGCCCATTACCTGTGCGCCGCGAGTCGGGAGGCCCGACAGCCGACCATCGCGCCGCAGGGTAATGCACGTGCGCAATGGCTTAGCCTCGCGAAGAGAATGTCACGCAGAGAACGCAGAGAGTGGCGGCTCGCCACTCTCTGCGCG
>JBJEVW010000355.1:0-6713 GCA_051884735.1 Kiritimatiellia bacterium
CAGTTGTCGGCCAGCGTGGCCACATGGTTGGTTTCGTCGTACGAACCGCCGATTTGGGTGCAATTCACCTTGGATAAAACCGCCGCCGCGATTGCATTCGCCTGCGCCGTCGAAACAGGCTTGTCAGCATCGGACGTGTTGTTCACCTGATCAAGTCCGATTTGCGCCGCGGTGACATTGTGGGGGTTGCCCGTCTTCTGGAGGGCATGATCATAAGCCACCTTTCCATGATCTCCACGAAACGCAGTGGAAGCCGTATCACCCAGCGACAGGTCGGAGCCAATCTTGACATACGTTGATCCGCTCCAGCGATATGTAGTGTTCGTGTCCTTATCGACGTACACCTTTCCAGACTCGCCATGCTCCGGAAACTCGACAGCGCTCGAATATTCCAAAACATCATCGACATAGCTTGGAAGCTGCGATGACGGAACCTTGCCGCTCTCGTCGAGCTCTGCCACGCCGCCAGAGGCGCCTTTCTCTGTCTTATCGAGCTTGGCGGCGATGTTCGTATTCAACCCCGAAACAGCATCATTGACAATGCCGTCGGCATAAGAGACGGATTTCGCGACCGCTGACTTGATAGCTGACATCACGGACTTCGCATCCGCCGCCTGACCAGCTCCAGGATTTGACGGTTTTTCAGCTAAAGGATTGGCATCGACAACATCGGCCTTGTCGAGCTTGGCATCGAGAGCTTTCTGCTGCGCGGTGGATATGGGCTTGTCCATATCGCTCGTGTTATCTACATTGCCAAGACCAATCTGCCACTTGGTGACGACGTGCGGGTTGTCCTTATCTGAAAGGTGCTTGTTTATCGCATCATGTACATGCAATAGATCGTTTTCAAGATTTCCGATCTTCACCTTGTAATTGTCGAGATTTACCGGAACATCAACATCTTCGAGCTTTATCCACGGATGGAGTTGCAAATCTGCAACGCCATAGAGTTGCGGAACAGCCGTATCCTCAAGTATTACGCACGTTTCAGCACCGAACTTGCAAAACCGCTCCGCCTGTTCGGTTGAAAGGTTAAGCGTGCATGCAAGATTATCCCCGTCAACCTCCCAATCGTCGCCGTCCTCAAGCGGGAAAACGCCGACGGCCACTCTTCCCGCCATTACACGCAACTGGAGATCGTCTTTCGATGCCGAACCGAATCCTTGAATCGTCACCGCGACCTTCTCGCCTGATGCAACTTTTCCGGCAAGCTTCAAGCGCTTTTTCGCGATGTCTGGCGTTATCGTCAAATTGGTCATCGGATAAACCTCACAAAACATATCTCGTGTCAATGAAGCGTCCGCCCGGAGGCGTTTCTCGTCTCATGCGCTCTTCGCTTTTCGCATTCTCGTAATTGATGCGTTCCAGAGCCGCGATATTGGCGTCGCTCCACGACCGTCCAGACATCGAACAAAGGCGGAACATCACTCCGGAGCATATCGCCTCACCGTATTTCTCGATAAAGCCACGCGGTGCCTTCTCGGAGTTCATGGACGGGACTTCTTCCTGCAACACGCGAAGAACGCGCGGAGCCGCGTGGATGTGCTCCTCCGCCAATGGTACAGCAGGCGTCTCTCCGGGAGTAGGCACAGGGATAACCATACCGTTGGTGTGAGGCGACGGAGGAGGCTTGCCAACCCATCGAGCAGACAGTACGAGCACCATCGGATTCGTTCCGCGCAACGAGTAGTCACGGCCATGAATCAACCGCTGACATCCGATTGCTACAGCTCGAACGTCCGTCACGATTCCGCCAAACGCGGAGAACAATGGATATTCATGGCACCCAGGCTCGATATCTAACGAGCGTTCCGACGTAAGGCATTTCGTCTCGCGGCAGAACTCCCGGAACACATCCTGTATTGTCTTGCGGATCATGACATCCTCGCAACGGGGAAGCCTCAAGACAAGATTTTCTGCCAGCTCGGAAATCATTTCAAGTTCTGGACTTTCTTGCTCTTGCTGGAACGAGTTTGCCACTGTTTCCACCTCCAATGCCGTCAAACGTTCACACCGATGGACTGCACATCCCCATCACCAAGTGCGGAAGCAACCCTTTTTGCATCATCTATCGGCGCGTCGGCAAGCTTCTCGTCGTTCTTATTCGCAGACTTGCGAAGCTTCTCGGGCTTGGACGGCGCGTAGGAAGTTTTCTCGGACTGCCAATCGTCATCATGGAATCCAGAAATTGAAAAGGGCTTGGCTCTGCCTGAATCCTTCTGCGTATTGTCCTCTTTAATCTGCGATTCAAGATTCAGTTTACCTTCGCGCACATTCATCTTGAGCTTTGCACTAAGCATTTCTTCAAGCGTACCTGGCGCAATCTGCCTTGTAATTTGCCTGATAACATCTTTCGTGGAAATTTTGCCGCGTGCAACGGCAATAGCCACCTTCGCGGAAATTTCCTTGAACTTGTAGTTCTCTTCGATTTCACTCGTCCACGGAACGATACTTCCATTGTCGATGTGGATGAAATACCGCTGAGTATTGATCATTGATGTTTTCCTTTTCAAGTCGTCTTCTTTGAAGATAAGCTCCGCGCCAGCGAGACGATTGAATGGCGCGGAGCAAGCACTTATTACACCTTGTTCACGCGAACATGATCTGCCGCGTTGAAGTCGCTGGCCTGGACGATGGACTCATCCCAATAGTCGGTCATCATGTCGCCCGAAATGACGATCTTCACGAGACCGTTGGCCGGCGTGTCATCCACCATTACGCAAATGGTATCGCCAGCGCCGTCGAGATTTTTGCCCGTGACCTGGCCGACAGTCAGCCCCTTCTCGGTCGAAAGAACGCGCTCGACGAGTTTTGCCGAGTCGCTCTTCAGATAAATGCCGATAGTAGCCGCCGAGTCGCCGGTCGCATCCGGCATCTCCAGTTCCACGATCGCGACATTCCTGGGGACAAAACCCTTGGGAAGATCGCCGATCTCGTAGTAGGTAGATTTATTCAGCGAGCAAAGGTTGAAATCCAGCTTGCGCTCCAGCTTGTAGGAACGCACGTTGAAGTCCAGACCGGCACCCTTGATTGTGTCGTTGGTTGATGCAAGTTCTGCCATTGTTCAGTTCCTTTCATTGTCTCCGCCGGGGAGATTGCCCCCGGCGGAATCCGTTGTTCAGCCAAGAGCGATGACGGCGTAGCCCATGAGTTCGGGATAGCTGGCGAACCAGTCGTAGATACCCAGCGAACGGTAGAACATTCCGTATTCGTCCTTGTCCTTCATGCTTTCGTCGATCGTGATCTCGTCAACGAACTCGATAGCCTGCGTGTTGAGGAACATACAGAGGAACCTCTTGGGGAGGTTGTTCGACGAGTCTTCGGCCCACATCGGCATCTGATTGCACCCGATGATGTTCGCCCCAGCGATATCACCGATATACTTGATGCCCTTGCGAAGCACACTGAGCTGGTCTCCCATATGATCTGCATACTTCAACTCGGAATTGATGAGACGGTTCTGGATGCACGTCGGCACCACAACCTTGACATCCCCCATCAGGCCGCCGGGCCATTCCTCCAACGCAGCGACCATATTGGTGATCGCCTCGGTGGCAGAAGCCGTGTGCGTCTTTGTGGCACGATTGGCCGCGGCTTCGGAATCCGTTTTGTAGATGTAGAGGGGCGCGGTAGCCATTCCCAGCTCGTACATTCCGGAACGGATGCCGGCCGCGTTGCCGATGTTCGCCGCATGGGACTTGAACGGCGCGTCCGCGAAGAACTCGAGGTCTCGGTCTTCGGTGAACTGCGCCTGCGCCTCCTTGTTCATCTTGGAGTCCAGGTTTTGCGGGCTGAACAGATTGTCCTCGATCCTGATGTGAAACGCAATATCGCGTTCGCGGTTGATCGTGAACACCTCCTCCTTGCCCTGCAATTCCTGGTACACAACAGGATCGCCCGGCTTGCGCTTCTTCGACTTGAGAAGCGGCATTACGGGACGACGAATCTGATACCCAGAGTTGCGGAAGCGCCCCTTGAAGTTGCGGGACGTGAGTTTGTCGATGAGGGACAGATCACGCGTCCGGCGACGGAACTCCGTCTCGAAGATGATCTGCTGCGTGCTGGGGAACGCTGCCTGCTGCCCCGGCTGCTGACCGAAATAAGATAATTTTTCCATTGAATCTTCTCCTTCCGGCTCCCTGATCACGAAGGACTACTAACGTGATTGGGCATCTACCCTACGCGTCCCTCGTTGAGAGCCTTGTTGAGTCGGGCAGTCAACGCACGGTACGTTGCCATATCGCCACTATCACGAGCCTCTTCAGCCTTTTCAACTTCCTTGAGGTATTCGTCAGCGGTATATTTCTTCTGTCCGTCTGCGTCGTCTTGGCCCAGTGTTGGATTGCCGCCTCCCCTATTGCCAGGATCGGGGGCGGCGACAGTTCCCGAACCTCCAGATGGATTCTTTACGCCGATGCGACGATAGAACGATCCGACGAGAGTATTGAAGCGATCCACATCGTGAGTCGCCATGATAGCGTCGTAGGTCTCCTTGTTCTCGGCCTTGAACTGCGCCCAGATGGTCGCCTTGTCCCCGCCGGGAGCAATATCGTCGAAGAATTTGGCATTATCCCGGCCTATCTGACCGTAGAACGAGCGCTTGTCCCGCTCTGCAATCTCGGCACGAAGCTTTTCAACTTCATTCTTCTGCGCTGCTTGGGCTTCATCCACGATCTGCGCGGAAACGGCAGCCGCCGTCTGCGCGTATGCCTTCGGGGTATCGCCCAGCTGCTCGGGAGTGAGCTTGTCCACGACTTCTCCGGCCGTCTTGCCCGCATTGAGCTTCCGCACCTCCTCTCGAAGTTGCTTCACTTCCTCTCCCTGCGCTTTCAGACGCCCGGCCAACACCTCATTGGTGTGCCGCGACTTCTCCAGTTCCTTTGCGATCTCGGCAGTTCTGCCATCATCCGAGTTCTGTCCGCCTCCAAGGGCGGCTTCGACCTTTTCGTTCTCGTTCATCTTGCGTTTTCCTCCTTCAATAAGCCCGGCTTGCCTTTCCGGGAATTTATTGCCGACGGCGCGAGGGGCAGACAATCCCAATTCACGCGACGAATTTTTTCCTCCGCAATATCACAGAACGCCCCCCATTGCGGGTTCCTTCTTCTCGTCCTTCGGCGGCTCTCCGGAGGCGAGGTTCAGAGCGCGGTTGGCCGCGTCCATGATTCTACGGTAAGACGAAATCTGCGATGCCAAGTGACACAGACGAGTTTCACGCTTCTCTTCCGCACTTTCCACGAGCAAAACCTGAAGCGCGACGTTCTCTTGTACGAGTCCTTCCATCCACGCAATAAGCGCTTTTGTGTGCAAGACGTCTCCACACACCTCCATTACCCTCTTCGCGTCGAAATCTTCGATGCCGTTAGTCGCGTCGCTCATGCCACATTCCTCCTCTCTTCAACCGTACCGGCGGGTGCTCCACCCTGCTCTGCGGCAACTTGCTGCGGCTGCCCTTCAACTCGTGCAACGTTAGCCTGTTCCTGCGTGGGCTGCGCCGCTTCTCCACCGCCCTGCCGGGCATTCGCCGCCGTCTTCAAATCAATAATCTCCTGCAAAAATTCCATGCGCTCCTTGGACGGAATGATTCTGTCTGGATTGACCCCGATGCTTTCCAGCTCAGGACGGAGAAGCTCAAAAAACGCTTCAACCGTGAGAGCGCGCGAATAGACAGGGTGATTGCCGAGCATCGTCGATATCTGTATGCGCCGCTGCGATTCCGCTTCGCGCAGGATCTTCCCAATCAGGCCGGACGGATTCACCTCCACATCGCCTTTGATCGACATGTCGTCCGATTCAATAAGGTTGTAGACGTAGGTGTTCTTCACCACGGGCACGATAAGATGAAGCCCGATATCGCAGATGCACATATTGATGACACGGCACGCAGATTCAGACATCATCGCAAGTCCCGACGCGGTTCTGCCGGCGCCAGACAACTGGCGAGAAGATCCTATTGTGTATTGCGGGATGCCGCTGTCATCGTCCGCCATCGCACTTGCCTCGCGCAGAATCACAACCTGGCTTTGCACAGTGTCGGGGACGTTAAGAACGCTTATCGGAGATCCGGACGAACCTGGTATCTCCTTGAAGCCAAACATCTTCCCTGCGCGAATCTCAAGCGCCGGCGAACCGTCGAGCGAGACGGCCCTGTTTACAGCGTGGCATACGAACATGCCGTTGGAGGAAAGCGCGCTATTCAAGATGATGTTCTTCAGCGCGTTGTTCTGCAAGTTTTGCGCAGAGTAGAGGATATCCGCGAGTGAATCTCCCCACCACGAATCAGGAGACTCGTAGAGACACACCTTGGCTATCGGCATAGTCATTCTGTCGTCAATGATTCGGCAGTAGACCACATAACCCGCTATGACGATAGCCTCCGTCTTGTAGTAATGGTGGTAGACAACCTTCTCTCCGTCTGGTGTTTTGACGATTCCGAAGTTGATGAGCATCGAACCGCGCACCGACGCGAAACACCTAATCCCCTCCAGCGTGCAGTCGTTTTCCGTGATGAGAGAGTTGCGTTCCATTTCGCGCCTTACAAGATCGTAGGAATCAAGCTCCAGCCTCACGCCACCCTTTGGGTACTGCGATAGCAGCGCCCTCACGGTATTTACCTGCCAGCCATCCTGACGGTTTTTCCTCTCCACCTCGGCGTATTGCCACAACGCGTTCGCAGTGTAGCGGACTTTCATGCAGAATGTCCCATCGTCAACCTT
>JBJEVW010000356.1:0-6710 GCA_051884735.1 Kiritimatiellia bacterium
GTCGGTTATTCCCCCTCTTTCCAAAAGTTTGCTACATCGCAGATTGATTGCCACCGCCCTGGCGGATGGTCCATCGCTCGGCAGATTTCAACTTCCCGCTGCGCCATCAAAGGATATCCTTGCCACCTACAATGCTCTATCCGCTTTGGTGAAACCGCTTGAGGATGGGGCGCCTGTCGTTCTCGACTGCGGCGAATCGGGAACGACGCTCCGCCTGCTCGTTCCCATTGTGGCGTGTATCGGCCGCGCCGCTATCTTTACCGGCCATGGACGCCTGCCAAACCGCCCGATGCAGCCATACGCCGAGGCATTCGCTTCGCGTGGCGTCACGCTCGAATTTCCCGATAGCCCGGACACCTTTTTGCCGCTCAAGCTATCCGGCCGTTTGCTGTCCGGCGTCTACTCGCTCCCCGGCAATATCTCAAGCCAATTCATCTCCGGCCTCCTCCTCGCACTTCCGCTTTTGGGCAAAGCCTCTGAAATTCGCCTTGCCTCGCCGCTGGAGTCGGAAGCGTATGTCCGCATGACAATTGCCACGATGAAGGCGTTCGGCATCGACGTTCTCCCGCTGGAAAATGGCGGTTTTGCGATTCCGGCTGATTCCCGCTATATCCTGCCCAAGTCCATGGACAGCGTCGAAACCGACGCGTCCCAAGCCGCTTTCTGGCATTTGGCGAACTTCCTCGGCAGCTCGGTCGCAATCTCCGGCGAATGCCCATCCACTCTGCAAGGAGACGCGATCTTCCCGGCGTTGCTCGAACGTCTTCGTTCCGAAAAGCCGGGCGACACGCTCGATATCGATGTTTCACAGACCCCGGATCTGGTTCCCGCCCTTGCCGCCGCAGCCGCATACGCCCAGGGAACGACACGCCTCGTAAATGCCGCCCGTCTCCGGATCAAGGAAAGCGACCGCCTGGCGACAACCTGTTCCCTTTTGCGCGCCTTCGGAAGCGAATGCCAAGAGCTGCCTGACGCCTTGAGCATTCCGCCCGGTCCGCCTGCCCCGCCCAATAGCCCCGTCGATGTCGATGGTGCGAACGATCACCGGATCGTCATGGCGGCCGCCATGCTCGCAACGCGACACCCTTGCACCATCAAAGGTTCAGAGGCCGTCCAAAAGTCCTATCCGACATTCTTCGATGACTACCGCCGCGTTGGCGGCATCGCAACCCGATTGGACTAAAATCCGTTTTCTCCCTCACGCATTTTCTTCCATTTTTGTTTATCGCCATGAGTTTCGGTCACCTTGTCAAACTGAGTCTTTTCGGGGAATCGCACGGACCCGCCATTGGATGCGTTTTGGATGCCCCGCCACCTGGATATCCCCTTGATATCGAGGCGCTTGCACGCCACATGGCGCGAAGAGCCCCTGGGCAAGCCGGCCCTTGGTCGACCTCCCGGAAAGAGGCCGATGCATTCGAGATCTTGAGCGGTTTCTACCAAGGAAAAACGACGGGGACGCCTCTCGCCGCTGTCATCCGCAACACCAACACCCGTTCCGGAGACTACGCCAATCTCGCCGTCGTTCCGCGTCCTGGCCATGCCGATCTCACGGGACGCATCCGGTACAAGGGCGCAAACGATCCCAATGGCGGAGGACACTTTTCCGGCCGCACGACCGCCCCTCTGACATTCGCCGGCGGTGTCGCTTTGCAAATCCTCTCCACTTTCGGGATCGAAATCCATGCCCGCATCGTGGAAATCGGCGGAATCGAGGATCACACCGAAATCAGCCCGTTGCAAGGGCTCCCCGACGTGTCTTCCAGGCCCTTCCCCGTCCTCGATGAAGATGTCGGCACGCAAATCATCGCGGCCATCGATGCCGCTCGCCGTTCCTTGGATTCGCTTGGCGGTGTCGTCGAAGTACGCGCAACAGGAGTCCCCGCCGGCGTCGGCTCGCCGTTCTTCGATCGCGTCGAATCCCGTCTCGGAGCCATGTTCTTTTCGATCAACGCCGTTCGCGGCGTTACCTTCGGCGATGGCTTTGCCGCCTCCCGGTCGCGCGGCTCCCTGAACAACGATCCGCCTATCCCGTCCCCGGACGGCAAACTCGCACATGTCGGGCGGGCGACGAACCATGCCGGAGGCGCCGAAGGCGGCATCTCTACGGGGCTCCCCATTATCGCCCGCCTCGCATTCAAGCCGACCCCCTCCATTCTGCAAGAACAGCAGTCGATCAACCTCGAAACAAACGAAAAAACGCCTCTTTCCGTACGTGGCCGCCACGATCCTTGCATTGTCCCGCGAGCCGTTCCCGTCGTTGAATCCGCCATGGCATTCGCATTGCTCGATCTCATGCTGGAACACGGCTGTTTCCCGGCAAATCCGGCCTAGCCCCTCCGCCTAGTCACTCGATTTCTTTCTTCGCTTCCCGAAATGGATACTGATTCGCTCCCGCTCTTTTCCATGCCAGAAAACAAAGCGCCGGCTATCTCGACCCAAAACGACGCTTCCCATCCGGAAAACTCCGAGGCGGCCCGTCGTGCAGCCTTTTTGCAATCGGAACTGAATCGCCACACCATTCTCTACTATCGGGACGCCGCACCCGAAATCACCGATGCCCAATTCGATGCCATGATGCACGAACTGGAGGCCATCGAAAAAGCCCATCCAGAACTGCGCACCCCCGATTCCCCGACTCAACGTGTAGGTGGTGCCCCAACCGATGGATTCGAACCGTTTACCCACCTGCAACCCATGCAGTCGCTCGAGAATACCTACCACAAGGGCGATCTCGAAGGCTACGATGCAATGGTGCGGCAACTGACGGGGCTCCCCGTCGTAGCCTATGCCGTGGAAGCCAAAATCGATGGTCTCGCATTTTGCGCCATCTATCGGAAAGGCGTCCTCCAAGCAGCCGCCACCCGTGGCGACGGAATCGAAGGCGATGATATAACCGCCAATATCCGGACCATCCGTGCGCTCCCGCTCACCATCCCTTGCAAGGCGGAACGTCTGGAGGTTCGCGGCGAAATCTATATGCCCAAACAAGGCTTTCTGGAACTGACGCGCCAACAGGAAGCACTCGGCGAAACGCCCTTCCGAAACCCGCGCAATGCGGCCGCCGGCTCGATTCGCCTGCTCAATCCGCAACTCGTCGCCAAACGCCCGCTTAGCGTTCTTCTCTATGGAATGGGGCTCAATGACGGCGTCCCCGAAATGAAGACCCACATGGAGATGACCCGGTTCCTGCATGAACAGGGCTTTCCCGTCCAGCCGCGCGTCATTCTTTGCAACGGCATTGCAGAGGTGCTCAACGCCATCTCGGAAATCGAAAAACTCCGCCACTCCTTCCCGTTCGAAATGGATGGCGCCGTCATCAAGGTGGATGATCGTTCGCTCTACGCCCCCCTCGGTGCAACCGCCAAGGCGCCGCGCTGGGCACGCGCTTTCAAGTACGCACCGGAACAGGCGGAAACCATCATTGAAGCCATCTCGATCCAGGTCGGTCGCACCGGCGTCCTGACCCCCGTCGCAGAACTGCGCACCGTCGACCTCTGCGGCTCGCGCATCTCGCGCGCAACGCTTCACAACGAAGACGACATCCACCGAAAAGACATCCGCATCGGCGATCATGTCCTCATCGAAAAAGCCGGCGAAGTCATCCCAGCCGTCGCCGCAGTTCTGACCGATAAGCGAACCGGTGCCGAACGAGAATTCAAAATGCCCGCAACATGCCCTGTCTGCGGGGCTCCCGTCGAGCGCATTCCGGGAGAGGTTGCCGTCCGTTGCACAAACTACCTCTGCCCCGCTCGCTTGACCGCACGGCTGGAGCACTTTGCCGATACCGACGCTCTCGATATCCGCGGCATCGGCTCTCGCGTCGCTGCCGCCCTCGTTGCGCAAAAGCTGCTCACCCGCCCCATGGAGTTGTTCGACATCCCCGAGGTTATTCTCAGTATGCTCGATCTCGATTCCGCCGATTCGTCCAATCTCCCCGCCGAAATCCTCCCGACAGAGCCAAACGAATCCCTTTTCGCAGGAACAGCCTTGTCGTCTTCCCCCGAAAGCACTTCCGTGCGACGCCTCGGTTCGGCAAATGCCCGCCAAATTACGCAAGCCCTTCAAAAGGCCCGCAACCAGCCCCTCGCACGCTGGCTCTTCGCTCTTGGCATTCCCGGTATCGGCAACTCCGTCGCCAAGGATGTCGCCTCATGCCATTCCGATCTTGAAGCGCTCGCTTCCTCTCCGCTCCTCGCTACCGCTTCCGAACTCTACGATTCGCTCGACCTGCTCCCGTCCCTTTCGCCTCGCTCCGCAGCGGTGAAGGCTCTTTCCATTTCCGAACGTCTGGAGACTCAGAAACGCTTCGAAGAAACCTCCGCGAAAATCGAGAAACTCAAACGGACCCTCATTGACGCCGGCATCGCCAAACAAACCAAGGCGGGCACGTTCTCTTGCATCCTGAAGCCCGAGGCCGTTCGCTCCCTTATCGACTTTTTCGCCGCGCCCGTCGGCCGGCAATTCCTTTCCGATATGCGACGCCTCGGCATAAACCCGGTCGGCAAACAAAATACTCTTTCCGAATCCGCAACACAGGAGGGCAATCCCTTCTTCGGACGCTCCGTCGCCATTACCGGCTCTTTCCATGAATACAAGCGGCGCGATCTCATCACTCTTCTCGAGTCCCGCGGCGCCAAGGTGACCTCCAGCGTTTCAAAAGCAACCGCACTGCTCATTGTCGGCGACAGCCCCGGAGAGGACAAAACATCCGCCGCCCAACGCTTCGGAACACCGCTGATGGACGAAACCGAGCTTCGTAAAACGCTCGGGCTTCCACCCGTCCAAAATACGCTCTTCAGCTTGTAGACCGCAACACGCCGCCCCCTCCTCATGACGCAATCGTCCCATGACTTCGTCTGTGCCCCAATCCTGCTGATTGCCTTCATTCGGCCGGATCTCCTGCACGAACAAATCAACCGCTTGCGCCCCATTCGGCCTTCCCGGCTGTTTGTCGCCATCGATGGCCCCCGCTCCGACCATCCCGGCGATGACGTTCTCTGCGCCGCATGCCGCGATGCCATCCGTGAAATCGATTGGCCTTGCTCCATCCAAATGCTGGCCCAACCAATCAATCTCGGTATCGTCAAGGCTATTCCAACCGCCCTCCGGTGGTTCTTCTCCCAGGTCGAAGGCGGCATCATCCTCGAAGACGATTGCATCTTCCACCCCGCCTTCCTCCGCTTCGCCTCCGAGCTTCTTGTCCGGTATGCCAACTGTCCGGAAGTGGGCGCCATCTCCGGCAATAACTTCTACAAAACCCAAACCGATCCGTCTGCCGCCTACCATTTTTCCCGGGAACTAGGCGTCTGGGGATGGGCGGCTTGGCACCGGACCATCGAAAATTTCAATGAGGATATCCATACCTACAAACAGGATTTCGAGCAGATTTGCCGCGGGAATCTGCTCTGCTATCAAGGATGGTTGCGTCTCCGCCGCATGTTGAAACAGCAACTGCGGCATAGCACGACCTGGGATCTTCAACTCCAACTATCCTTCTTCCGCCGAAAACTCCTCGTCATCCGCCCCATCGAAAACCTCTCCGGAAATGTCGGTTGCGGCTTGGGGGAAAAAGCCACCAATACCGGCGGATACTGCTACGACCAATACCTCTTCTCCCGCGTCTCTTCCGTCATGCGCCCGCTTGTCGCCCCCGCCACCCTTGAACGCGATCAGGCATCCGACCGCAAGACCCAACAACGGACCTTCGGCATTCTCCCTCGCATGCTGACATTCGCCGGCTGCAAATTCCCTTTTCTTCGTCCGCTGATCGAGCGCATTTTTCCCGCTCTCGAACGTATCCTTCCTTGGCTGTTTTATCTCTAGCCCGAACCCACCAAGCGGAAGCCCCTTCCGGCTCCTCACCATTCGCTCCCCGACTTCGCGTGCGCAAAAAAAAAAAAACAATCCGCCAATGCCGGATGTCCGGAATCGGCGGATTCCTGTCTGCTTGCATCCCGCGACGAAGGCGGAATTTTGTTTCTCCCTACTTGAGAAAAATCTCAATGACGGGAACTTCAACCGCAGGCGGAATCGCGGGCAATACGATCGCAACTTCGTCCGGGGTGGTTTGCGCCTTCTGGAAATCGCACAGCCCCGTGAGAATCTCCGAATGGTCATGCAAGAATCGCATGTACTCGATCTTTCCGGCAAGATTCTTCGCGTAAATGCATTTGTACGGCCACGAAAGAATATGGAGATACAGCCGCTTCGTTTCGGCATTGTACGTATAGGTGCATCCCGACGGCGGAATAAACTCCTCGGGCGCGGCACCACAACCGTATATCGAATCGCTGTGATAGCGCATCCACTTGCCGATGTCGCGCAAACGATCCAACACACGGGCATCAAATTCGCCACGCGCCGTCGGTCCGACATTGAGAAGAAGATTGCCGTCCTTCGAGACGCAATCAATCAGAGTGCGGATGATTTCGCCCGCCGGACGCCAAGAATACTCGTCGCGATAGTAGCCCCAAGATCCCGAAAAGGTCTGGCAGGCTTCCCATACAACGGGCTTTCCTTCGCTATCCTTGACCACCCGTGGCGGCGTATACTGCTCCGGCGTAACAACATCGCCTGTTCCAGGCAAATCCAGACGATCGTCGAGAATGACGTCCGGAGCCAGGGAACGGACCGTTTCCAGCAGTTTCTCGCTCTCCCAGGCAAGACGCCCCTTGCCGAGAGCATAATTCTCCGGATGCTCCTGGTTT
>JBJEVW010000357.1:0-17048 GCA_051884735.1 Kiritimatiellia bacterium
GCCCAGTACAACCCGACGGGTGTTTTTTCCAAGGATTTTCTGCCGAACCGCATCATGGCGCCGATGGGCGTATTGATGGGACGCGTAACGGTCCGGAAGGTCAATGGCGGTTTTCCGACGGCATGCCGCGACATTCCGCAAGGCACCTATCTGGAAGAGGCGCTCACCCTGGTTTCCCGCGGGCAAGTCGGTGGCGGATCCGGCCGGGTGCAGCTATCGCGGACGATCACCTTCCTCATGGAAGCCTTGCCGCCCGGGATCCGGCCTGATTTGTCGAAGCGGCTGTCGGCGCTCACCTCGGCATCCGGGCGGAGCAAGGTACCATCGCCATCGACGCCGTTTCGCGCGCAGGACACGTTTCCGCGTCTGATGTTGATGGCGCGCCAGAATGCGTGGCAATCGAATCTCGAATCGATTTGGGAAGCCGATCCCGCATCGGAAGTCTATCCCGGGAAAGTCCGTTCCGGAACGCCTTCCGTGACGAAAACGATTCCCATTGACCTGACGATTCCGCGCTGGCATTCGACGGGCGTTTTTGCGCCGGCGGGCAAGCCCATCACGATTACGCTGTCGGGCGCCGACACGCAACGCGGCTTCCATGTCCGCGTCGGCACGACGGCGGACAATCTGACCAACTGCGAAGAGTGGAAGCGCGCCCCGCTTGTCACGATGGAGATTCCGCTCGACAAGGCAACGACGACCTTTTCGTCTCCTTATGGCGGCTTGGTCTACATTGTCGTTCCGAAGGGGTACAATTTCGGCAAGACGCAAGTTCAGATTGCGGGTGGCATCATGGCGCCGTGGTTCAAACTGGGGCGCGACACGAAAGAGCAGTTCATGCGCGATTGCATGCAGACCGGGGCACCCTACGGCGAAATCGAGGGAAATGATTTCATCATCACCACGCAAACGGAAGGCTTGCGCCGTGTGCAAGATCCGGCTTGGATTGCGCAGTACTGGGATCGCGTCCTGGCTGCATGCCAGGAGTTGCGCCAAGACAAGGAGAAGCGCCAATCGCCGGAGCGGATTTGTTCGGACGTGCAGCTTTCCATGGGATTTCTGCATAGTGGCTATCCCATCATGTTTTATGTCAATTCGTCCAAGTTCGATGGCGTCATCGACAAGAGCAAATTGCTGCGCAGTGCGGACGTCTGGGGTTACTTCCACGAATTGGGACACAATCACCAAAAGCCGGAGTGGACGCCGGGCGGCACGGGCGAAATAACCGTGAATCTCTTCACCTGCTACATCATCGAGCAATGCCTAAAGGAAGATTGCCGCAATGCGCATCCCATGGTTTCCCGGAATGCGGCCAACGGCAAAGTCCGCCAGTTCGCAGCGGGTCCGCGCACTTACGAAAGATGGTCGAGCGATCCGTTTTTGGGGTTGGAGATGTATTTGCGGATCAAGGAAGCGTATGGGTGGGAAGCGTTGAAAAAAACGTTTGGCCGCTATGAAGAGCAAGGGTTCGTCCGTCCGGAAACCGACCATGAGCGATGGCAGACTTTTGTGCGCGAGCTTTCGCGCTCGGTCAATGCCGACATGTCCGAACCGCTGGCCAAATGGGCGATTCCGATTGACGGGAATACGCGTGCCTTCTGCTCGAAATTTCCGCCTGCCGATCCCAGCATTGCGAAGGGGCTTTAGGGAAAATCCGGAGACTTCGGTCGGTTTTTGCTTTTCGGATTGGCCGACCGATGGTATAAACATTCCATGCCGTCGATACCACAACCAGAAAACAAATTTCAGTATTACGCACAACGCGCGCTTGCGTTGCTTGCGGTTGTTGCCGTCATTCCGCTGTTCTGTTCGGTGAACGGGTGCTCGATTTACCGCCCCGGCAATCCGGGCTCCCTGGAAGGTTATCGGCGGACGGTGCTGACGATGGAAGTGACAGGGTACGACTCGGGGCCGCGGTCCTGCAATTGGACGCGCAATTGGCTGGGGCAGCCGGTTGTTGCGAGCGGTCCCAATCGCGGAAAGCCGAAAGCCGTTGGTTTGACGGCGAGCGGCAAGCAGGCGCGGCATGGCACGATTGCGGCGGATACGGACTACTATCCGTTTGGGACGGTCATGTATATTCCCGGCTACGGGTATGGCAGGGTCGAGGATCGGGGCGGCGCCATCAAAGGCCCCCATCGTCTGGATTTGTGGTTCCCGTCGGAACGAGAAGCGCTACGTTGGGGACGCCAGAAAAACGTCACGGTAACAGTATGGAAAAAGCAGTAAGCGGGCAGACGGGGCGAGAAGGCATTGTCGTTCAGGGGGCGCGCGTCCACAATCTGCAGTCGGTTTCCTGTCGTATTTCCCGCAATGCCCTCACGGTTGTGACGGGCGTCTCCGGTTCCGGGAAGAGTTCGTTGGCCTTCGACACCTTGTTTGCCGAAGGGCAACGCCGTTATCTGGAGAGTCTGCCACCGTATGCGCGGACGTTTCTGGAGAAGATGGACCGGCCGGCGGTGGATTTTGTCGAAGGGCTTTCTCCGGCGATTTCGATCGGTCAGTTCACGAGTCCGGCGGGTCCCCGGTCCACATTGGCGACCGTAGCGGAGTTGCACGATTATTTGCGGTTGATCTTTGCGCATTTAGGCGTACCGCATTGTCCGCATTGCGGGAGGATCGTGCGTGCGATTTCGCCGGGGGTATTGGCGGAACGGCTTTTGGCGGAGCCGGTGGGGACGCGCGTGACTCTCCTGTCGCCGATTTTATGGACGATGGCGGATGGGACGTCCTCGGGCCCCTCCGGAACGGCGGCGGTAGCGGACGCCGCCCGAAGCGGCTTTGTCCGGGTCTGTCTGGATGGAGAGATTTGCGCCATTGACACCTTGCGGCCGGAGCGCACGGCGCATGCGAAATCGGTAGACGCGGTTGTCGACCGCCTGGTGATTCGGGAAGGGGTGCGGACGCGCTTGGTCGATTCCGTCGAATTAGCCATGCGCAGGAGTGGCGGCGAGATCCGTCTGTTGATCCGGCGTCCCGGCGAGGCGGAGGACACGCTTGTCAACGAATCCGAACGCATGGCCTGTCCGGATTGCCGGATTTCCTTTCCGGTGTTGGTTCCGGCGTCCTTTTCCTTCAACAGTCCGGCGGGCGCCTGTCCAACTTGCGGCGGACTGGGTAGGCATGCGAAGCAGGACGATCCGGATGCCGAAGCGGATTTGGATGACGACGCATCGGCGGCCGACGTGTGCGAGGTTTGCCATGGCGCGCGTCTCCGGCCGGAAGCGCTTGCTTGCCGGCTGGAAGTGCCGGGCCTGGAGCCGGAGAACATTTCGGGCATTCTTTCGAAGACGGTATCGGAGATCCGGCAGTGGTTCGATGGATTTGCGGAGCGGCTCACGGATGTGCAGAAGCAGCTTTCCGCCCATTTGCTGGCCGGTTTCCGCGAGCGGCTTCTCTTCTTGGAAGAAGCGGGAGTCGGGTATTTGCGGGCCGATCGGCCGAGCGTTTCGTTGAGTGGCGGCGAGATGCGGCGGGTGCGTCTGGCGTCTGCGTTGGGCCAGCGTCTGAGCGGTGTCTTGTATGTGCTGGACGAACCGACGGCCGGATTGCATCCGCATGATGTCGATTCGCTCGTGCGGTTGTTGTTGCGGTTGCGCGATGCCGGCAACACGCTTGTCGTCGTCGAGCACCAAGAGGCGGTGATTCGTGCGGCCGATGAGGTGATTGAGCTAGGGCCGGGAGCCGGCGTCGAAGGCGGAAAGATTGTTTTTCAAGGAACCGTTCCGGAGATGTTGCAATCGGAGCAATCCCTTTCCGGGGCGTATTTTTCCGGACGCAAAACCATTGCGGACGAGAATCCTTTGCCACCCGGAAAAACGACTCGTTTTCTCTGGGTCCGGGAAGCGACGCGGCACAATCTGAAAGGAATTTCCCCGCGTTTTCCACTAGGGCGCATCAGTGTCGTGACGGGCGTTTCCGGTGCAGGCAAGAGCACGCTGACGGAAGACGTGCTGGGGGCGAATCTCGAGCGCTTTCTTGCCGGCGGGCGGGCGGCAGGAGAAGATTTCGATTGGCGAGATTGTGCCGGGATTGCGGGAATTGAACCGATCGACAAAGTCATCCGCGTCGGCAAGGCGATCCGGACGCGCAATCCGCGAAGCAATTTGCTCACCTTTACGGGAGTGTACGGGTTGATTCGCGCACTGTATGCCGCAACACCGCTGGCACGTTCCCGCGGCTATACCGCTTCGCGTTTCAGTTTCAACACGAAAGGCGGCCGTTGCGAGGCCTGCAAGGGCGAGGGACGCATCCGGTTTGAGATGAGTTTCTTGCCGGATGTCACGATTCCGTGCGAAGTCTGCGGCGGCAAACGATTCAATCCGGAGACACTCGATATCCATTGGGCCGGGCGTTCCATTGCCGATTTGCTGTTATTGACGGTACACGAGGCGGTGGATGTTTTTCGCGACATTCCGCAGCTCGAGCGGCAGTTCCGGACCCTTGACGAGCTTGGTCTCGGCTATGTGGCGCTGGGGCAGTCGGTTTCGACGCTATCGGGCGGCGAGATCCAGCGCCTTTTGCTGGCTAGCGAGCTGGCTCGTCCGACACGCCGTCACACGCTCTATTTGCTGGATGAACCGAGTTCGGGTCAGCATCCAGCGGATATAACCTTGCTCCTCAAGGTACTCCGCCGTTTGCGCGATGCGGGGCACACGATTGTCGCGGTCGACCACAATCCATACGTCATCCGGGCGGCGGATTGGATTGTGGACTTGGGACCGGGGGGAGGAGATTCCGGAGGGAGCCTTCTGGCGGAAGGCGTTCCGGAAACGATTGCCGCTTGCGAGACGTCTTATACGGCTGAGTTGTTCCGCACCAAATCGCCATAAAGCGTTTGGGCGTGCGCCTCTTTTACATGCACAAGGACGATGCTTCCAATGCGGACGGAAGGATCGGGGGCGAACAGGACGATTTTGTTTTGCGGAGAACGGCCGGCCCAACGGGCTTGGTTGCGCAAGGAAGGACCCTCGCAAAGCACTTCGACGGTACGGCCGATCCAACGGGCGTTGGTGCGGAGGCCTCGCGCGTCCTGGTCGGCGAGGAGGACGGCATCCCGGCGGCATTTTTCCTCGTCGGAAACGGAATCCTCCAAAAGGGCCGATTTTGTTCCGGGGCGCGGGGAGTATTTGAAGATGAATGAATTGTCGAAATCCGCTTCTTCCATGACACGGCGTGTCGCCTCGAAGTCCTCTTCCGTTTCGCCCGGATATCCCACGATGATATCGGTTGTGATGGCGATGTCGGGGATGACGGTGCGCAAACGGCGGACGGCATTCAGGTAGGCGGCCGAGTCGTAGCCGCGGTTCATCTCCTTGAGAATGCGGTCGGAACCGGATTGCATGGGCAGGTGGAGATGCGGACAGACGGCGGGGATGTTTGCCATGGCGTGCACGAGTTCCGGCGTCACGCCATTCGGGTGTCCGGAGGTGAAGCGGAGGCGGGAGATTTCCGGTACTTCACGGGCGATGTATTCCAGCAGGCGCGGCATGGGTTCGGTGTAGCCTGCGGGGGAAGGAATTCCTTCGGGCCATTTGAAACGCGCCAGCCCATAGCGCATGACGGATTGCCCCAGCAGGCAGACGTCGCGCACGCCGCGGGCGGCCTCGGCCTTTACCTCCAGGAGAATTTCCCGGGGGTCGCGGCTCTGTTCTTCGCCGCGAACGGACGGGACGATACAGTACGAACAGCGTCGGCTGCAACCGTAGAGAATCGTGACGAAGCTTTGCACGGGACCGGCGGCAACGGTTACGACCGGTTCGTCATCGGCCTTGTCGGCCTTCTTGCCGTTTTTCAGGCAATCTTGGCGCGACAGGTCGTCCCGCGCCATTTCCGGCGTTTCGGGCGGAGCATCGTGAACCTCGAAATCGCATAGTTGTTCCGCACCGGTTTCCAGACACAGTTCGACGAATTGCGGAATCAGCGATTCTGCGCGAGGTCCCACCGAAAACGAGAGGTGAGGGAGCTTTTTGAAAATATCGGCACCAAGGCGTTGCGCCATGCACCCGGTCAGGCCAATCACACGATGGGGCCGATCCCGTTTGGTCGCGCAGAGCAACCCCAGTTTCCCGAGTGCTTTGTCTTCAGCCTTTTCGCGAACGGAGCAGGAATTGACGATAATGACATCGGCATCTTCCTCTGTTTTCGCCTCGATCAGCCCCCGGGCGCGCAATCTTCTAGCGAGAATATCCGAATCCCGGACATTCATTTGGCATCCGTATGTGTGCAATGCAAAAGTAGGCATAAAAAGTCCTTTTTTCCGTAACCTAACAAAATCGGCATTTTGCCGCAATGAAAGCGCCTTGGAGGAGCAGCCGCGGGAGGGCGGCGCGAGTGGCGAGCCGCCACGGGGGCGGGAGCCCCGACATCCGATTGTCGCGCCCAACCGCAACAGTGCAGGCGTGGAGTTTATTCGCCGAAGAGGGAGGAAGAGGCAACCGGCACGGCCTGGCTGTAGCGCTGCAAGGCCTCGGCACGGGGAAGGCCGGCTCGTAGATCGGCGCGCAATGCCTGCGAGGCTGTTTGTTCGGTTTCGGAGAGGAGTTTTTCGATGGTTGCGGGGGCAGGGAGGCAAGACGGGTCGAGGGCGAGCTCGATTTCATCCATTCCCGTATTGTCCATGCGGATGATTCGCGAAGCGACGGGCGTGAATTCTTGAAGGATGCGTTTATTGAGGATATCGTCGGCAATGATTTCGTCGGACGTATTGGCGGTTGCGATGATGGTAAGCGTGCCGCCATTGCGGATTGCCCGCCCGGCACCGAAGAGGCGTCGCGCCTTCTGAATGGCACGGCCGTCGATTCCGTCACTTGGAATACCTTGTTGCGTTGTCGCCGCGACGCCGTATGCGCGGGAAAGGGCGATAATGGAATCGAAGAGGATGATGACATCCTCTCCGTTTTCAACGCGACGGCGCGCGATATCGGTCAGATTGCCCGTCATTTGCAGATGCTTTTCCGAAAAATCGTCAAATTCGGTCGTCAAGAGCTTGAACGATGCATCATCCGAGCAAGTTTCCGTAACATCGCGCGATGTATTGACGATAGCCAGGTAGATGATGGCGGTCGGGTGGTTTTGGGCGATGGCATGCGCCAGACTGCGCAACAAGGTGTAATTGCAAGTATTCCGCGGGCCGATGAGCAGGTTGCGCTGACCGAAAGCGAATGGGGCGAGCGCATCGATTTCCGCCAGAACCGGTTTGCAGTCCGGGGTGCGAAGACGGATACGATGGGAAGGGACTTCTACGGGAAGCGCGGAGAAGGGGACGGCGCGGCGGGCGGATTTCGGCGTTTTTCCGTTTACGGAGACGAGTTCGCAAGCGGTCAGGCGGCGTTCCCGCGATTTTGGATCGCCGAGTCGAACACGGCAGATGATATGATCACCGGGACGCAGCGCGTTTTCGACAATCATTTGCGGCGAAACGGAAATGTCTTCGGGACATGTTTTGAGATTTCCGAACGGAGAGCGGAGGAATCCGACATTGTCTTGCCAGATTTCCAGATAGCCTTCCCCCTCGATTTCTCCGCCACGGCGGTTTTGTTCGCGCAAGAGAGCGAGAACCATATCGTGTTTTCCGAGGACGATTGTGGAATCATAGAGATTCTGTTCAATCATCTTTTGATGGAGTTCATCGACGGAAAGGCTCTGCAAAGCGAAGAGATTGATGGCTTGCGGACGTTCGTCCTGCGGGGGTTGGGAAAAAGATTCCGCCGAGGTGTGGTTTGCCTTCAGTTGCTCCGCATATTGGTTGCCGGCCTGCTTGAACTCGTCGGTCGCGGGAGCGGGGCGGTTCCGGAATGACTGTCGTTGTTGGCGATAGTCCTCCGGGCGGAAGCGGCCATTGGCGCCTTGGCGGAATTCATTGCGGGCGCGGGATGGCTTCTGGAATGGGGCGGAGGGATCCGCTGTGCCATTGCGTTCGAAGCGGGCGCGATTCTCGTAGCGACTTTCGCGGCGATCGAACGAAGAGCGGGCTCGATCGAATTTACCGGATTCATTGTCGGACTTTTCGGCGGCGGCCTCGGAAAGATTGAGAGCGTCGTTCATCTTTTCGATTGCGGCATTGGCGACCTTGAGTCTTTCGGCGATTTCCCGGGCTTTTTCGCGGCGCAGCTTTTCCTGTTCATCCTCCTTGGCCGGAGTGGAAGCGATCAAGTCGCGTTCTCTTGCCTCGACATAGTCGGACGCGGAAAAAATGGTGTTTTCGTCTGGTTTCCGGATGACATCCGAGTGGGCCTGTGCGGGAGGAACGTTTCCCTCGGTATCGCCGGGCGTCCATTCGGACGGCTGGTCCATCGGAACCGGCATGAAAGAACGATGGGCGGGAGCGGTAAAGCGTTCCTCTGTTTTGGCGGGTTGCGCATCGGCTTCCAGGCGTTGGTTTTTGCGAGGGCGACCACGCGGGCGTTTGGCGGTGGACGACGGCACTTCTGCCGAAAGTTGCGCATCAGAAGAATCGGTGCCGGCCATCGGCAAAGAAGGAAAGGCGGGCGGTTCCTGTGCGGGGGTGTCATTCGAGGCATCCGGAGTGGAGAAGAGCGAGATAGTGTCGTCCATGATCATCAGCAATTAAGTACAGACAAACAATCCGGGGAAAGACTTCCGGCCAGGATTGCAACAACAGAAAAGACTAATTGGATACAGAGAAATTGAAGTGACGTGCGAACAAAACCGCCAGTTGATGGAGCTGTTCAAGGCCGGCGTCATTGCGGAGAATGAAATCGGAACGTGTCATTCGTTCGGCTGGCGGAAGCTGGGTGTGAATGCGTTTTTTTGCCTCTGTTTCGGTAAAACCGCGTCCCATAAGCCGTGCAAGTTGAAGTTCCGGACACGTCTCGACGGTTGCCGTGAAATCCCAATCGTGCTCCCAATTCGATTCGAACAAGAGCGGAATTTGCGCGACAAAAACGGATCCGGAGAATTCGTGTTTCTTTTTGCAGTCGAGGAGTGCTTCGCGGACAAGGGGGTGAATGCAATTTTCGAGAGACATGCGTGCTGATCGATCTGCGAATACGAGTTCGCCGAGACGCCTGCGGTTGGTTGAACCATCTGGGGCCAAATATTGTGAACCGAATTGACGCGCGACCCATTTTGCCGCCACTCCTTCCGGCCGGTGCAATACATGAACGATTTCGTCCGCATCGACTGTCGGAATACCGAGAGAGGCGAGAAGTTTCCCGAAAGTTGTTTTGCCGGAAGCAATTCCACCGGTGAGGGCGATGGATGGCATAGTAGAACAACCTTTGACGCAAACTATAGGCATTTCCGCGCATCTGGTCAAGCGGAAGCCCGCATTTTTATCGCACCCTCATCTTGGATTGTTCCGGAATTCGGATGTTCAAACTGATTTCTTGTCCGAGATCGGTAAATCTGCTAGAATTTTGCAAAATGGAAGTCTCTTTATGAATTTGAAAGCAACTTGGTATACGAAGACGGCCGACGGAACGGCAAACGGACCTCTTTCCGAGGAAGAATTGCACCAAATGGCGACAAACGGCGAGGTGGCCGGCGATACGCTTGTATCGAAAGACCGGAAGAATTGGCTTCCTGCGATACAGGCGACGGAGGTTGGGTTGGATTGTCTTGTGCTTTCGGCCGAAGGCGGTCTCAATGTATTGGGACCGTTTGCGCATGAGAACTTGCTATCGCCCGGTCGCATCGAAAACATTCCGCAGAAAGGGATTTTGTTTTTGCGGGCCAGTTCCGTTGAATCGCTGCCGGCGATCAGCGGGGAAACGGGAACTTCTCTTGTTGCGCGGTTGACGCAGGCCGAGTCGGCGGTTCGGCAGAGCGAACGGCGCTTGTTGCAAGCGGAGGCCGAGACGAAGGCAAAGGATTTGGAGATGGAATCCGAGCGTGCGGCGTTGCGTTCGGAGATTGCGGCGCTCAAGGCCGCCATCCTGAAAAAGGATGCGGTTTTGGAATCGGCGAAAAAGCAAGCCGAGGCCGACAAGGCCGCATCGGCGGAAATGAGCGCGCTTGAAGCGCGGATTGTCGATCTCGAGCGGCTGTCGAACAATGGAAAGCGGCAGCTTCTGCAGTTGGAATCGGACAAAAAGGAATTGTCGATCCGGAACAGCGATTTGCAGGCGAAGACGGAACAATTGACGGCGGATTGGACAGCGGCCCGGAACGAAGTTTCGGAGGCCCGCAAGGCTTTGGAGGGAATCCGGGCCGAGGCGGAGGGGGCGCGCAAGGCCTTGGAGCAGTCCAAGCAGGAATGCGAGGCCTTGAAGGCGGCTTTAGCCGAGGCCCGTGCGGCTGCCGAAGCGGCGATGGGAGATTTGGAGAAAAGCCGTGCGGAGAGCAAGCGGGCAAAGGCCGCGTTCCGCAAACTCAGCGGCGATTTGAAAGCCGTTTTGCAAATGGGCGAAGGATTATTGTCAGACAAACCGGAAGTGGTTGAACCCGAGGTGGTCTATTCGCCGAATGGAGCAAACGGAGAGGGCTCTGAACTGGTCGGGAAATCGACAAAAGATGGTGCGGATCGGCAGACGGGTTGGAGAGCCGGAAAAGACGACACTCGAACCTCCCGCATGGCCGCGCTGGAGAGCCAGTTGCAGAAGGAACTGAGCATGGCGGCCCAGATGAAGGCGGGTGCGACGCCAAAGGGCGGACATTCGTCCAGACAAGGGGCGGGGCGAGGCGGTTTTGTCCATCTCTTCCAGTCTTGAGTATCCGGAAGATGGAGAACACGAGTGGTCTCGTAAAGACAGATGGCATTTGAAAAGGAATTTCGAAGTATGGCAGAAACAACAAAAGCGGCGGCGCCCGGCTGGTGGGTACGTTCTGCGGTGAACGGGCAAGAGTTTGGTCCGGTTTCGCAGTCGGGGCTCTTGTCTTGGGCGAAGCAAGGCCGCATTTTTCCGGATGACTTTCTTTCGACGGATCGGCAAGCGTGGCGATCGGCGCGCGAGTATTCGTTTTTGCGTATGGACACGCTGGTGGTTTTTCCGGATGAGCGTGTCGTCGGGCCGTTGCATGCGGATGCCGTTTCCGTATTGAAGGAATCGGGCAAGATTCCGGAGGGGGCAAAGATCCTGACGGCAGGCGACCTTTTGGCGGGCGATTCGATGCCGCCTTCCGAAGGCGCTTCACCGGAGGAGCTCGAATTGTTGTTGGAGGAGCGCATGAGTGTCGTCCAGGAGCAGTTTCGCGATCAATTGGCGGAGAAAGAGCGGGAAATCGAGCGACTCGCCGGCGAACTGGAGGAGACGAATCGACAAGCGGAGGAACTTCGTTCGGAAATGCAGCTTTCGCAAGATGCGCACGATCGCAGTCTCCGCGCGGCAGAAGAAAAACTTCATGATGCGGAAGCCGAATGCGAAACCTTGAAAGGCCGGTTGGCGGATGCCGAGAAACAAGCCGGGCAAAAGGACGCCGAATTGGTGTCGGCGGCGAAGCAGGAGTCCGAGAAACTCGCTCAAGAACTGGCGGTGGCAAAGGAAACCTTCGAGTCCGATTTGTCGCGCCTCAAGGAGGAACTTGAGGCCTCGCGGACAGCGCAAGCGACGGCGGAGCGCGAACGCGATGAAGCGCGCGATGCGGCGGATGCTGCATTTGCGACGGTGCCACCCGCAACCGAGCAGCGGCTTCAGGAACTGAACGAGCAGGTGGCACTCCAGCAACAAGCACTCGTCGAGGCCCGCAGCCAGGCGGCGAAAGCGCAGGAACTTCAGCAATCGCTGGATGCGGCGCAAGAGGAAGTCGCGGCGTTGCGCCAATCGGGCGACGAGAATCGCTTGGAATTGGAGAAAGCGCGCGATGCGGCCCTGGAGGAATGCGAGCGGCTGAAAAAGCGTATCGGAGAGCTTCAGAACGAAGCCGGCTTCCATGCGGGCGATCTGGCCACGCAAGAGGCGGATCTGGCTTCGGTCCGCAAAGAATTGGAAGATGCCCAGCGGGAGTATGCCGAGTTGCTGGCGTTTTCGAATATGCGGGATTCGCAGAATGCCGAAAAGATTTCGCGGTTGGAATTGCGCGTCCAGGAGTTGGAATCGGCCGAACCCGAGGCGGTTTTGCCGTCGGATTTGCATGGGGAAGCCCGGCAGATCCGCCTTTTGCAAGACAAGGTGACCGACCTCACGCGCGAGCGTGGCGAGTTGGCCGACAAACTGGCAACGGCGAATGCCTCGTTGGCGATGGCGACGCGTCCGTTGGAGGGCGACATTGCCCTCATCAAGCAATTTGCGGACGAGGCGTTGCTTTCGCTTCGCGAGATGGAGGAGAAGGAGAAAGCGCGCTGCGAAGCCATTCATGCATCCGGGCTGGAGATGCAGCGTGGGATCCACGAGAAGATTTTGTTGTTGGAGCGGGCTCTCAAACGGGATCCCGGCGAGAAATCCCGCAGCGAGATGGTGGCCGAACGCAACGAGAAGACCATTGCGCAGCTCAAGCAGGAGTTGGAATCGCAACGCGAGCAGCACAAAGCCGATTTGGCGCGTGCCGCGCAGACGGAGAAGGTTTTGGAGGGGCGGGTCCGTTCATTGCGAGATCGCGAGACGTCCTTGCGCGAGCAGTTGCGGCGTGTCGAACAGCGGACGGCGGACTACGATTCGCTGGGCACGCAGTTGCGGCGCCGGGAGGAGGAGTTGTTGGAAGCAGGGCATCAGTTCAGCGAAGCCCGCGAGCAGTGGCAAGTCGTGGAATCCATGTTGCGCCGTCGTATCGAGGAACTCGAACATGGTGCAGGGTCTCTTTTCGAGCATGTGTCCGGGGGGCTTCCGGCCGAGAAGACGCATGCCGATTCCGGTGCCGGATCGAATGCCGCAGGCGCAAGCGCGGCCGGGGTTTCCCAATCGGCGCAAGCTACTTCGACCAAGCATTGGAATCCGCCTCAATGGCTCAACAAGATGCGATAATGTCCTTTCCTTTATGATCACCGTCAGCTTTTCTGTTTTTTGACACCCATGACCGATTCAACCGATTTTTCCTCCCATTCCAATGGTGAAGCCTCCTCTCCCGAGGAATTGTTCAGTCTGGCAAAAGCGCATGGCGAATCGTTCCCGGTTCTCAAAGCCTTCCAGAATTATCTCGACCAAGAGCGTGAGCGTGCCCGTCGGCGCACGATGGTTCTCGTGCTCTCGTTTCTGGGCGTCGTCGTCGCTTTGATTGTTGCATTTGTCGTGCTGTTTGTTTCGTTTTTCAATGTTGTGCTTCGCAACAACGAGCAACAGCAAGTTCGTATCCTTTCTCTCGTTACGGGAGAGAAGTCGGTTCCCGTCGCCCACCAAGCGCCCCAGCCGACTGTCGTCCAGCAACCTGCGCCGGCGGCACCGGCCGTTGTGCAGCCTGCGGCTCCGGCTACCGAGAAAGCGCTCACACGCGAAGATTTGCTTTTGCTCATCCGCGAGTTGAAAAGCCAGCCGGAAGCACCGCAGCCGGCACCCGCAACCGTTGCGCCGCAGGCTGAAAAGAAGCCGGCGGTTTCTGCGCCCGTAAAGAAGACAGGTGTTCTGTCTCCGGTCTCCAAGCAGGAGCAGATGGAGCGACTTCGCAAAGAGGAAGAAGCGCGCAAAGCGCGCGCCGCGGAGCGCAAACGCCGTGCAGAAGAGGAAGCTGCCGCGAAGGCGGCATTGGCGGCGGCGGAGCAGAAGACAGCCAACAAGGCTGTTGCGACGACGGCAACGGAGACGGCCCCGTCGAGTGGCGAGCGTGTCCAACTGAAACGCCGTCCGGGATACGGTGGCAATCAGTTGCCGAAAGGGAAAGAAGCGGATACGATTTATTTGCAGACGCGGTCTGGCGTCATTCCGTTTCGCAGTGTCCTTCCCACCACGAGTGCCGACGTCTATCCATGAAATTTTCGGTTTTGTTCAGCGATTCAAGCGGGAACTGCACCTACATCGAAGCCGGCGATACGCGCATCCTGATTGACTGCGGGCGTTCCCGCAAGCAAATCAACGATGCCTTGGCGCGCTTGGGCACCGATCTTTCGCAGATCAACGCGATTTTCATCACGCACGAGCATTCCGACCATGTCTGCGGGCTCAGAGTCATCGAAAAACAGTACAAGACACCGGTTTTCGGGACGGAAGGAACCTATGCCGCCTTGCGGGGACGCGAGACGGGCGATGTGGTGGACGAATGGAATTTCACCATCATGGATGCGGGGTGCGACCTGGAGCTCGGTCCGTTGACGATCCATTCGTTCCCGATTCCGCACAATGCCGCCGATCCTGTCGGATACACGATTGCGGAAGGAGAGAAGAAGTTGGGGTATGTAGCGGATTTGGGTGAAACGCCACAGGTTGTCCAATACAATCTCAAATCGTGTTCCGCTTTGATTTTGGAGGCGAACCACGATCCGGTCATGCAACGCAATTCCAATCGCGCCGAGTCGCTGATCAGCCGGAATCTGAGCCGGGATGGTCATCTTTCGAACGAGCAGTCGGCCGGGCTTTTGTCGGCGGTAGCCTGCGATTGTCTCCGGTATGTGGTTCCGGTGCATGTCAGCCATGAATGCAATACGCCGGATCTTGTGGTTTACACATTGCAGAAGGCCATTGATTGCGTCGCCAAGAACATCCAATTGTTTCGTCCGGAGTATCCCTCTCCATTGATTGAATTGTAGCGATGCAAGAGCGGGATGAAACGGGATTGGCAACGGCGTTACCGGCTGCGGGGCAGGCAGCGCTCGTCTTAGGTGCGGGCGTGAGCGGTCGTGCTGCGGCGCGGCTTTTGCTGTTGCGCGGGTATTCGCCGGTGGTGGTGGCGTCGGAGACGGAGCCGTGCGATGACGAGGGCTTGCTGCGGGGCGCATGCGTGTTTCGCACGGGTGCGCTAGAAGCAGCTGTTTTGGAGGCGAAGAAGTCGTTTTCGCCGCTTGCGCTGTGCTATGCAAGCCCGGGTCTTTCGCTCACGCATCCCGGAGTGGAGGCGGCGCGGAGAGAAGGCATTCCGCTGGTAGGCGAGTTGTCTTTGGGCGGGGCTTTTTATCGCGGCCGCGTGACGGCGGTTACGGGCAGCAAAGGCAAGAGTTCAGTCGTCAAGTTTTTGGCGGATGCGCTTGTTCTGGCGGGATGCACGGCGAAGCCCTGCGGCAATTACGGAATCCCGTTTTGCGCGATTGCGGCGGAGGCGGAGCCGTGCCAGGAGGCGATTGTCGAGTGCAGCAGTTTTCAGGCGGAGACGGCGACGCCTCTCTTTCGACCGGATGTCGCGGTTCTTTTGAATCTATCGAAAGACCATTTGAACCGTCATGGTACGATGGAAGCCTATCGTGCGGCGAAGGTACGGTTGTTTTCGTTTTTGCCGGCGGGCGCACTAGCCTTGGTTCCGGCGCCAAGCGAAGATGCATGGGCATTGGCGGAGCAGGTTCAAGCGCTACGGGGCGATTTGGACATCCAGACCTTCGGGGGTGCGGCGTCGGGGGCGGATTGGCGGTACGAAGACGGCCATTTGTTCTCCCCGGAAGGGAGTTCATGTTCGCTACGCGGCACGTATTTCGACAATGCGATTGTAGGTCCGGCGGCGGCCGCCGCGTATGCGGTCTTGGTCCGGCGCGGGCTTTCAACGGAGTCGATCGAGCAGGCATTCCGCCGTTTCGAACCTCTTCCGCACCGCATGCAACGGGTTGCGGAGCAGGACGGGATTACATGGATTGACAATTCCAAAGCCACCAACTTGGAGGCGTTGCTCGCCAGCGTCAAGATGGCACCCAAACCGGTTTTGCTGTTGGCAGGGGGGCGTCTCAAGGAACCCCTGTCTCTTTCCGGGCGGGTTTTGCTGGCATCGGGAGTCCAAAAGGTCTATACTTACGGCGAAGCCTCCGAGGCAATGGCGAGCGGCTGGTCCGCGGATCTTCCGGTAGCGCGTTGTGCGACGTTGAAAGAGGCGCTGACGGTCTGTGAAAGGGATATCTGCCAAGGGGCGATCCATTCTCCGGCGTCGGTTCTTTTGGCACCCGGCACGGCCAGTTTCGACCAGTTTCGAAGTTATGCGGAGCGGGGGGATGTTTTTGCCGTTCTCGTAAGGGAACTTCTCGCCGGGAAAACGCATTCTGTCCGGCCCTGACCTTTCTCCGGCTGTTTTTCATTTTTCTTTTCCTTTCTTCCATCCATACATACGACGAAATCCGATGAAAACGAATATTTCTCTGTTCGGTTCTGTTAGTGCGTTGCTGGTTGCATCCGTCTTCCTGCAAGGCTGCCGCACCTATCAGCCCGGCGTTTCGACACGCCGTACCTTGTTCTCCACGCCGGAGCAATCGTACACACCGTCTGCGCAACCGGCACCTGCGGCGGTCCATACGACGCCCGCAACGGTAAAGCCCGCTTCGGAAACGGCCAAATCGGTTGCCGGGCCGAAGGCGGCTTCATTTGCTCCGGTTTCGGTAGCGACGAAGCAGCCGGCGGCCGCACCTTCGGTTCATACGGTTGCACCTACGGCAGCCCCCGCGATTCATGCGGTTACGCCGATGGTTCCGGCATCGACCCGGTTGCCTCCCAAAACGGATGAAAGACCCATGCCAACGGTTCCCGTTGTTGCGTCTGCCACGACTTCCCAGCCTGCCCATGCCTTGAATTACAGGATTCATACGGTTCAGGCGGGTGAGTTTGCCGGGAAGATTGCCAATGACAATGGGATGACGCTCAAGGAGTTTACGGAGCTGAACAAGATTTCCGATCCGAATCATCTTCGCGTCGGCCAGACGGTGAAGATTGCGGTTGGCCGCAAGGCATTGGCGGCGGGACCTGCGGCACCGGCCGTTTCGATTCCCGGCAAAGTTCATGTGGTTGCTCCGGGCGAGAGCCTTTCGGTGATTTCGGCCCGCACGGGCGTCTCCGAAAAAGAGCTGGTTGCGATCAATGGCATCAAGGATCCGAATCGCATCCGGGTTGGGCAGAAGTTGCGTTTGACGCGTGGAGAGGCGGCGGCGACAGTCGCGCCTATTGCCGCACCGAAGGCTGCCGCTCCGGCGGTTGCGCCTGCCACCGCTCCGAAGGCTACCGCTCCGGTGGCTGCGCCTGCCACCGCGCCGAAGGCTACCGCTCCGGCGGCTGCCCCGGTCGAGCTTCCCATTTCGGCTGAAGCGAAAAAGGATGATT
>JBJEVW010000357.1:17148-27523 GCA_051884735.1 Kiritimatiellia bacterium
CCGGCGGCTGCCCCGGTCGAGCTTCCCATTTCGGCTGAAGCGAAAAAGGATGATTTGGTTCCCGGTACGAATGCCTCTGTCGAGGATTTGCTCAACGGAAAAGTTTCCTTGATGGAAGCCCGCACGGAAGCGGAGAAGAAAACCCAGGAAGCCAAGGCTGCGGCCGAAAAGGCCCAGAAGGACGCTACTGCGCTCGCGGAAGAGGGACAGAGCGGCGTAAAGACGCGCGAGTACATCGTGGAGCGCCCCGATGAGGATTTGTATTCGATCGCCCTCAAGTTCGGCAGCACGGTCTACGAGTTGCGCAAGCACAATCCGACGCTTTCCCGCAAACCGGCCGTTGGAACCAAGGTGATCATTCCGGAAAAAACGGATCTGTAATTCGGAGGTTTCCGGCTCATGAAATGGAGTGGAATCCTGCTTTTTCTCTGCACGCTTGCGCTAACGGCAACCGGAATGGCGATCCTTGCCAGTGTTGGAGATGTGCAGGGTTCCTCTCTGTTTGGAAACAAGTACCATTTTGTCATCCGCCAGACGATGTACCTGTCCGTCTCTCTGGTCGGATGCCTGACAGCCGCCTTGATTCGGCCGCAGTTTTTGTTTCAAAAGAAGATTTTGATTCTCTGTCTTCTTTTGATTGTGTTTTCGATCATGGCGGTGGAGTTGTTTGGCATCACCACGAAGGGGGCGCAGCGGTGGATACGACTTGGCGGCATGCAAGTCCAGCCTTCCGAGTTTGTGAAAGTCCTCTCCATCCTCGTCTTTTCGGGATGGGTCGGCGCTACTTCCTGCAAAAACCATTTATTGGTTCCGGGGGTTCTCATTCCGTGTGCCGGGCTCGGGATTGTCGTGGGCGGTTTTGTCGGATTGCAGCATGATTTGGGATCGGCCGTCATGCTGAGCGCCGCCTGCGGCGTCTTGCTGTTTCTGTCGGGGGCGCGTCTCAAGTATCTGTTCGCCATTGGCGTGCTTGCCCTCGTCTTGGCGGTCCAGTATGTGTTGCATGATCCGGAACGCTTGAGCCGCGTCACCTCTTCGGTCCAGATGTATGTATCTTCGGACAAGCCGGTGCAGGAAGACAAGGACGATGACGACACGTATCAGGTACGCATGTCGCTTTCCGCGTTTGGAGCGGGCGGATTGACGGGGAAAGGCTATGGCAACAGCCTTTTCAAGCAGCGTTATTTACCGGAGAACCATACGGATTTCATTTTGGCGATGATTGGCGAAGAGTTCGGGCTGGTGGCGACGTCCTGTTGCTGGTTCCTCTTTTTGTGCATCACGGTTTTGGGGATTCGCATCAGTTTACGGGCGCCGGACCGGCAACAGCAGTTGTTTGCTTCGGGATTGACCTTTTATTTGGGATCTTCCGCCGCCGTCAACATTGGCGTCGTGACGGGCGCACTTCCCACGAAAGGGTTGGCGTTGCCCTTTTTGAGCTATGGCGGTTCGAATCTCATGGCGTCCTATCTGATTGTCGGGCTTCTGCTTTCGATTGCGTTCCACACGAAAGTGAAAGAGGAACACGAGCCGGAAAACTACACCTTGGCATCGACGGATATTTGGGGCGGGTAAAGAATGGACGAAGAAACGAAGAAGGCGACAGACGACCCTTGCCGGATTCTGGTGTTGGGATCCGGAACATCGACGGGCGTTCCGATTATCGGCTGTTCGTGTCCGGTCTGCACCTCTGCGGACCCACGCGACAACCGGATGCGCCTTGGCCTCCACCTAACCTACAAGGGCTTCCATCTGCAGATCGACACGTCGCCGGATTTCCGCAATCAGGCGCTCCGTTTCCGGTTGCCGCGCATGGATGCCGTCCTGCTTTCGCATTGCCATGCGGACCATGTTCTGGGGCTGGATGAGCTGCGGCGGTACAACCAGTTGCAGAAGGAAAGCATTCCGCTGTATTGTCTGGCACCCGTGGCACGAGACGTGAAGCGCATTTTCGGCTACATTTTCAATCCGCCTCCCTTGCCGCCGGACGTCCGCGTATTCCGTCCGAAGTTGACGCTCCAGGATGTCGAAGAGCGTACTCCGCTGACGATTGGACCATTTCGGGTGGAGATGCTGTCGGTCCCGCACGGGCCGGTGCAATCGACGGCATTCCGGATTGAAGCGGGCGGGCGGCATCTGGTTGTCGCTACGGATGTCAGCGCCGTTCCGCCGGCGTTGCTCGACTGGATGCGGGATGCGGCACTCGTGCTGTTGGACGGGTTGCGTCCGCGCGTCCATTCGGCCCATCTTTCGCAGGGCGCGTGCTACGAGATTCTGCGGACGTGCGGTTGCAAGCAAGGGCGGCTCTTGCACATTGGGCACAATGTCCTGCACGAGGATTTGCTGCGACTGTATCCGCCACCCTTTTCGCCGACATTTGACGGAGAGGAATTGGCGCTATGAGCGAGGCGTGGGTGACCGAGCAGCCGCTTTTGTCGGTTGATCATTTGACGATTTCGTACACGCGGCGCAAGCCGCCGGCCGTCCGGGACGTTTCCTTTTCGGTTTTTGCCGGAGAGAGCGTCGGGCTGGTCGGAACGAGCGGATGCGGGAAAAGCACGATTGCGCGCGCGTTGGTCGGTCTGGAAAAGCCGGTTGCGGGGGAGATCCGGTGGCGCGGAAAGCGTCTAGATGGCTTTTCCCGGGAGGATCGCCGCGCGTATTGCCGGCATGTCCAGTTGATTTTTCAAGATACATTAGGGGCGCTGAATCCGCGCATGCGCGTCGGCGAGTGTCTGGATGAGGTGTTGCGCGTCCATCGTGCCGCGGAACTGCCGAGCCGGGAGGCGCGCCGGGCGTGTGTGGCGGCGTTGCTGGAGCGCGTCGAGCTGGCGCCGGAGCTGGCGGAGCGCTATCCGCACGAAATCAGCGGCGGGCAGCGTCAGCGTGTCGGCATTGCCCGAGCGTTGGCGGTGAAACCGGATTTGATTTTGGCGGACGAGCCGGTTTCCGCTTTGGACGTGGCAGTGCAAGCGCAGGTGCTGGAGATGCTGAAGAAGCTCCTGCGCGAAACCGGCATATCGATGCTGTTCATTTCGCACGACTTGGCGGTCGTGCGGAGTTTGTGTCCGCGCATTCTCGTGATGCAGCGCGGCGAAATCGTCGAGTGCGGCGCGACGGACGAAGTGTATGCGAATCCGCGACATTCCTTCACAAAAGCCTTGCTGGAGGCCGTTCCAAAAGATTAAGATTCGATTTGTACGTTTCCCTTTTTTCCCTTCATCCCTTCTTTTTTTTCACCATCCGGAGAATATACCATGTACGACGCAGCAGAAAATCGCTATTCCCTCACGCCTTGCCGGCGGTGCGGCAAATCGGGCCTACGTCTCCCTCTTCTTTCGCTTGGGCTCTGGCATAATTTTGGATCGTTCGACAAGCTCGAGAATGCGCGGGAAATGTTGCGTACGGCTTTTGATCACGGTGTTTTCCATTTCGACATGGCAAACAACTACGGCCCGGTCGCCGGATCGGCGGAAGAGACGTTTGGCGCGATTTACGCGAAAGATTTCCGGCCGTATCGCGACGAGCTGATTCTCTCCACAAAAGCCGGATACGGCATGTGGAAAGGGCCGTACGGCGATGGCGGTTCGCGCAAGTATCTGATTGCGAGTTGCGACCAGTCGCTCAAGCGCATGGGCGTGGATTACGTCGACATTTTCTACCATCATCGTCCGGATGTCGAGACGGATTTGGAGGAATCGATGTTGGCATTGGACCACATTGTCCGTTCAGGCCGTGCGCTGTATGTCGGCCTTTCCAATTACAATGCAGACCGGACCCGGCAGGCGTATGCCATTTTGAAGGAGCTCAAAACGCCGTTTGTGATTCATCAGTTCTGCTACAACATCCTCAACCGGACGCCGGAACGCGATGGGCTTCCGCGAACACTGGAAGAGCTGAATCTGGGCGGGATTGTTTTTTCGCCGCTTGCGCAGGGATTGCTGACGAACCGGTATCTTTCGGGCTCGATTCCGTCGGATTCCCGTGCGGCGCGCGGTTCGTTTTTGCGGCCTGAGATGTTGACGCCGGACTTGCTCAAGCGGCTGCGGGCGCTTGACGGGGTTGCGAAGGAGCGCGGGCAGACATTGGCTCAGATGTCGCTGGCGTGGCTGTTGCATCAGCCCGGCGTTACTTCCGCGTTGGTTGGTGCTTCGCGGCCGGAGCAGCTGTTGGATTCGCTCGGTACGATCCAAAAACTCGATTTCGAGAACGAAGAGCTTGCGAAGATCGAGTCCATTTCCAATCTCTAGAGAGGAAACGGCATCATGACAAAAGTGGGACTTGTATTCCTCGGGTGTCCGAAGAATCTGACGGATTTTCAGGTAACCGCGTCGTATCTGCTGGAAGCGGGGTATGACGTCGGTGTTGCGCCGGAGGAAGCGGACGTGATTCTTGTGACGACGTGCGCCTTTATCGAAAGTGCGCGCCAAGAAGCGGCCGCCGCCATTGAAAATGCCGTTGCCATCAAGAAAGATCCTCGAAAGCCATGCCGTGCGGTCATTGTGGCGGGGTGCATTCCGCAACGGTACCGCGAGCGGGTCTTCGATCAGTTTCCGGACGTGGATGGCATTGCGGGCGTGGATGATCTGGATTGCATCGATTCGCTCATTGAAGCGGTACTCTCGCAGGATGGTACGTATGTCAACGGCGTGTCGAAAGGTGTTTCCAAGCGCGTGTTCACGGCACCGGATCCGACCTTGCTGTTGACGAACGCCCCCTTTGCGTACCTGAAGATTGCCGAAGGATGCCGGCATGCCTGTGCGTTTTGTGCGATACCGGGGATTCGCGGGCGCTTGCGTTCGCGCACCATTTCGGAAATTGTCGTCGAGGCGAAGTCCCTATTGAAGGCGGGCGTAAAAGAGCTGGATATCATTGCGCAGGATGTCACGGCGTATGGACAGGATTTCAAGGATGGCACGACGCTATCCGTGCTGTTAAGGAAGCTAGATGCTTTGCGCGGCGAGTTCCGGATGCGTTTGCTGTATGGACATCCGGCAGGCATTACCGATGAACTGCTGGAGACGATTGCAGCTTCGAAGCATATTCTTCCGTATTTCGACATTCCGCTTCAGCACAGCGACCCAGGGGTCCTGAAGGCCATGCATCGCCTGGATACGGTCAAGCTCGTGCCGGATATGGTCAAGCGCATTCGCGCGAAACTGCCGAATGCGGTGTTGCGCACAACGATCTTGGTCGGCTTCCCCGGCGAGACGGGCGAATCGCAGAAGCATCTGCTTGCCTTTTTGAAGGAAAGCCGCTTTGACCATTTAGGGTGCTTCGTTTTCTCCCGCGAAGAAGGAACGGCGGCATGGGGAATGTCCAACCGCGTATCTGAAAAGACGGCGAAAAAGCGGCGAGACGAAGTGATGACGCTTCAAGCCGGCATCAATGCGAATATCCAAGAATCGCTTGTCGGGAAAGAGGATATGGTGCTGTTGACCGAGGCGCCGGAGACGGCGAAAGGTCTCTGGAAAGGGTTTGCAACACGTCAAGCTCCCGATGACATCGATGGTGTGACGTTTGTTTCGGGCGTCCCGGAGAATGCTCGGGTCGGTGCCTTTGTGCGGGTCCGCTACACGGGCGTCGAGGGGTATGATTTGCAGGCACAAGCGTTGTGACGGGGGAAAAGCGAGGTAGCTTATCTGCACCGAAATTGAAAAACCGCAAACCGGCATGGGAATGCCGGTTTGCGCGTTTTTGTATATGCGGGGAGGAGCGGATGGATGCGGCGGTTCTACACAATGGCACGGAAGAGAAATGCGGCGATGCTCCCGAGAATGGAATGGGAAAACCAAAGGAGAATGGACGCGTAGAGTCCGGCGAAGGCTCCTTGGATGGGGTTAATCTTGGCATTGGGCAGAATGACCGTCGACAAGGCGTAGACATAGCGATCGGCCATGAGTCCGGCTGAGAAGTTCTTTCGCTGTTTCAGGAGAAAAGCGAGGACGCTGAAAGCGATAAAGAGGTAGAGTGCGATAAGGAGCGTATCGACGACACCGCCGAGGCAAATCGCGACGAAGCGGGCGAGGGTGGATGAATTGGCGATGGAGGTCACGGGGACGAGGACAAGTCCGGCGAGGAAGAAAAGCCCGGCGGAAATGAAAGCGGCGGTTTTCGCTTTTTCGTATCCGGAGATATGGTTCAGCGGCCAAAGGGCGGTATTGAGGAGCGGGAGCGGTGCATCGAAATCCTCCCGTTGGGCAGGGCGAGTGTTGATGCGCAGAAGAATCGCGGTCCGGATCAGGGAGAATTGCGCCAGCAGATAGAGAAGCGAACCGATGTAGAAAACGATGCAGGAGCTGCCCGCCCGATACTGCAAATCGGAGACGACATTTGGAAGGTAGAGCGTTTTGGCGTTGGAAATCAGCGAGAACAGGAGCAGGAGCAGCAGAAAGAGAATCTGCGGAAAGAAATTGGCCGGAATGGCTTGCAGCGTTTGTTTGGAGAAGAACCGTTTCCACGCTGGTTGGTTTTCCCCGGTCGCCGGTGTTGCGGGCGTCTGGAGCCATTCTTGGCAGAACCGGAGTTGCTGGAGCCAATAGTCCTGCTTGCCGTCCGGATGATAGTGGGAGGCCAGCAAAATCCAAGCCAGAAACAAGATGAATGTGAAGGGATAAGCAGTCATGGCGAGAGGAGTGAGATTAGGATCCGGGATTGCGCGAGGCGAATTTGCCGGCATAAGGACGAGACTTGATCCGGCATTCGGGAGGGAGGACGTCTCGGGTCAATCCATGGTATTTGAGGACGGTATCTGTATTGGAGAAATGGCACTTTGCGACATTTTCCAAGACGCAAGGGCCATATTTGCGGACGAGTTCGGTGGCGGCTTTGTCGACGATGGAGGAAGCGCCTTTCGGAATGGTCATGCCGTAGCGTTCTCGGAGTGCCCGCATGGAAAGAAGGAACTGTTCGCGGGCGAGGATGGAGGCAGCGGCAACGGCGATGTCGGCTTCGCCGCGAACGCGGGAACGGAGCTCGATGCCGCAGTTCATTTTCCGAAGTTGGCGAAGGACTGTATCTTCCTTGGCGAACTGGTCTGAAATGGCAAATTGGCTATCGGGATTTTTTGCCTGCACATTGACGATTGTGAGGGCATGACCCCAGGCGAGAATCGGCGTCACGCTGCGGATTTTCGCATACGCCTTGTTGTAGGCTTCGTTGGAGAAGCGGAAAATCGAATAGTGTTGGTCGCCGATGCATTCCCGGATTTTGCCGGCGAGCTCAAGCGCCTTGTCATCGGAGGGAATGAGTTTGGAATCGCATACACCGAGCGTCTGCAACCGTTGCGCGATTTCGGCATTGACATGGACGGCGGCAATGACCATGGGGCCGAAAAAGTCTCCTTTGCCGCTTTCATCGACACCGATATGGCTGGCAAGGGCCTCTTTGGAAAGGGGTTGCGGGAGAAAAGAACCGTTGGAATCGAGAACGACTTTGAGCAGGATTTTGGTCTCCAGGACATTTTCGATAAAGTCATGGCTCCCCTTTCCTTGGATGACGCATTTCCCGGAGGTGTAGAGAGCGATGCCGCAATCCCAGCCCGGCGCCTTGACGGCGATTGAGGTATAAGGGATGGAGCAGGGGAGATAGTTTCCGGCCGAAAGCTCCGCCTTCAGGCGAGTCTGTTCGTCTGGAGAGAGGTCGAAGGTGTAACTATTCTGTGCCATACGGGGAAAAGAAACAATCAGCGACGGTTGAGAAGCCAAGTCATCCCGACGAGAAAACGATCGAGGAGGATACCGGAAAAAAGGACAGGGTGCCGGAGGGCGCGTTTCCATTTTCCGTTTTCGAAGAAGACCCCGAAAAAGCGGTATCGAAAGCCGAATTGCTTTTGCAGGATAGGATCGTTTGCGCCCCATTTTTCGCGGTATCGGTTCGTCCAGTGGGAGTAGTGGATTTTTTTGCCAAGGTGGCGGCGAAGAGAAAAGGCTCCTTCGTCATGCAGGAGGGCATTGGAAAGGATGCCGGTGCGGAAATTGGATACCCGCATACGTTTGTCCAGATCCCAGTCTTCAAACCCGGTGATGGAGACGTCGTAGCCGCCGATTTTCCGAAAGACATCCGCCCGAAAGACGCGCAAGGCATCGATGCAGGTGGCATTGTAGAAACTGCGTTCGAAATTTCGAACCCGAATCCAGAATCCGGAGCCGACGCGAATTTCTGGAATGAACCAAGCATCGGCGGCATTTTGGGGAGCTGTCAGGCAATGATGGAGCTCTTCGATTGTCTTTGGCGGTACGCGCATGTCGGCATCCAAGAAGAGGAGAAAGCGTCCAATTGCCTCTTGGGCGCCGCGGTTGCGTTGCGCACTTCGTTCGGGAGCCTGTTCAAAGAGCCGGGCGCCGGCTTTGCGGGCGATAGCGGGGGTGGCGTCGGTGGACGCGTTGTCGACGACAATGGTTTCGCACCAACCCTCTGTCTTTGCGGCTTCAAAGCAACGCAAGCACGCCTCCAGATTCCGTTCCTCGTTTCGGGTCGGAACAATGACAGAAAGGAGAATGGCTATACTCATGTTGCTGATATCTTGAAGGGAAAAAGAAAACGAAACGATTCTATCACAGGCGAAAGCTTTTCGATACCAAAAACAGTTGGAATCTGTGGGTGCGGCGGGAGGGTGGCATTTTGGGAGATGAAAGAGTATTGTTGCAGCATGATTCGCCAAGAATCGATTGGAGCACTTCCGGAAAATGGAGAAGACTAAGCATGAACGGACAAGAGAGAGCGCTACGGCAATGGCCTGAATTTGCGGAAAAGGCCGTGATCTACCAGATTTTCTTACGCTCGTTTACCTTGGAAGGAACGTTGAAGGCGGCGGAAAAGATGTTGCCGCATTTGGCCGGATTAGGGATTGATTTGCTCTATTTGTGTCCTCCGGTCGTTTCCGATGATGACAGGAACAAGAGGCATTGGAGCGAACGGCAGAAAAAATCCGGCTTTGACAATCCGAAAAATCCGTATCGTCTCAAAGACTACTGCCATGTCGATCCGGAGTATGGAAGCGACCAGGATTTGAAGGACTTTGTCGCGGCTGCCCACCGGCTTGGGTTGAAAGCCATTTTGGACCTTGTCTATTACCACTGTGGAGAGAACGCCGTTTTTTTGAAAGAGCACCCTGATTTCGTGCACTTGAACGAAGACGGGAGCATCCGGTTTGGATCGTGGAATTTCCCGGAGCTCGATTTTGACAATCCGGCGTTGCGGGAATATCTCTGGCAAAACATGGAGTATTTCATCCGCGATTTCGATTTTGACGGCTTTCGTTGCGATGTTGCCGACAATGTTCCGCTCGATTTTTGGGAAGAAGGTCGGCGGCGAATCGAGCGCATCAAACCGGGCGGCATATTCATGCTGGCGGAGTCGAGCGGCCGACGCGAGGAGCAGTACGAAGCGTTCGACCTTTCGTATGCCTTTCAGAGCACCTACAAAACGCTGGAAGTCATGGAAGGCAAAATCTCCGTGCGAGAGATGCGCCACGTCATGCAAGAAGAGCGTGCGCGGATGAATGGCGCACGGTGCATCCGCAGTTTCGACAGCCATGACATTGCCAACGATGCATACGAGTCGCGGGTCGAGCGCAAGGTTCCCCTTGCCTTGACGAATGTCGGGCTGGCGATGGATTTTGCCTTGGACGGCATTCCGTTCCTGTACAACGGACAGGAGATAGCCGATGGGCGGCGCCACAGCATCTGGGCGAATCGCGAGCATGGAAAAAATTGTGTGATTGGGTGGGAAGAAGCCGTTACGGAACGCGGAAAGGCACGGATGGCGTTTTTGAAGGAGCTGATCGAGCTGCGCCGTTCGCTATCGATTTTAACGCGAGGAAGCTTCGAATGGATGGAAAACGACCGGGATGAACATGTGCTGAGTTTTGTGCGGAAGCGGAATGGACGGACGCTGTTGTGCGCCTTCAATTACAGCGGCGAGCCGCAAACGGTGCGCTTTTCGCCGCAGTTTGCGATGGGCGGCGTTTTCCGCTTGCGTGTCGATGCCGAAGTGCAAGGCGATGCCTTGCGGCTCGGGCCTTACGGGATTGCTTGGCTGGAGTGCGAATGTCGCGCGTGATCATCGGTTTGACATTCATGTAGCTTTTGTCGGGATGCGTGGCGCACGAGTCAAGATGATGGCGAGCCGCGCACCGCACCATGCGGCGCGGCGGCGCGAGTGGCGAGCCGCCACGGGCGAGTGGGTGCGCGGCTCTGCCGCGCATGTGCCGCAGACGGAGCTGCGGCATGCAAAACGCTCAGCGTGTGCGGGATGCGAAGCCGCGCACCGCATCATGCGGCGCGGCGGCGCGAGTGGCGAGCCGCCACGGGGCCGGGAGGCGCGGCGGCCAGAAGTGGCGAGCCGATCATCAATCCTGCAGGTTATACGCACG
>JBJEVW010000358.1:0-6671 GCA_051884735.1 Kiritimatiellia bacterium
CCTATTGATTCCGCAACATCGACACGATAATCGGGCTGATTATGCTGTTCTGTTCTTCGATCGAAATTCCGTGGCTTGGAAGAGCCCACCGTAAAATAAGGGCAAAACGAGCTTATGCGGCGAAAAACGATTCACAATTATACCCGAAGAGCCTTTTTTTGGTTGGCTCCTCATACCCCCCAAAAAACTCCTTGGGCGCGCAACGTCCACTCTCTGCGCGACATTCTCTTCGCAAGACAGAGCCATTTCGCACACGCCCGTGCAAACCGAGCCGCCACACGCACATCCCTCCCGCGTCAGCGTCGCCCCGCACATGCGCCGCCAACCCGCGCACCGCGTATACGCGAGTTTCCGTTTGCCCACGTGGAAAAATCTGCGGTATTTTTACGAGACGGAGAAAATAGATTGAGCCTTTGTTGACAAGGGTGTGTCTCATTTCCGGAATCATCCCCCCCCGAAAACCGAGATGAGGGTGCGCCTCGCGTTTTGCCGCCGCGTCACCGCCACCGGTGGCTCACCGCCCGTCCGCAGCGCGTGCGCGGTAGAGCCGCACACCCCATCGCCAACGTCCCATATCATCAAAAAGACATTTTTGTAAAAACAACTGCCGATGCGATACGTTTTTGTAAGAAAGCAGAATAAAAACGACTCTTTGAAGCCGGAAAATGCACCATGGCACGCTCTTTGCTAAAGAGCCTTGAAAGGGTCACATACCATGAAACAGAATCTACGTGCTTTTATCGATGAACAACGGGTCCGGGATGACCATCGCCCCATTGCTTCGCGTCTCCAGGATTTTCAGGCGGTTGAACTGCCGCTGACCGATACACAGTTGCATACGCAAGCCGAGCGTTGCATGAATTGCGGCATTCCTTTTTGCCAGGGCTGCGGATGCCCGTTGAAAAACGAAATTCCCGACATCAACGCCGCCGCTTTCCGCGGCGATTGGCGCACTGCATGGGCCATCCTTTCCCGGACCAGCTCTTTCCCGGAATTCACGTCGCGCATCTGCCCCGCTCTCTGCGAAGGGAGCTGCACTTCCGGGTTGGCGCGCGAGGCCGTCATGGTCCGGCAAATCGAAAAAACCGTAACTGACAAGGCGTTCTCTCTGGGTCTCGTATTGCCGCCAACACCCACAACCGAGCGAGGCGCAAAAGTCGCCGTCATCGGGGCCGGTCCCGCCGGCATGGCTACCGCCGCCGCCCTCCGCCAAAAGGGCTACGCCGTCACCGTTTTCGAAAAATCCAAGAATATCGGCGGACTCCTCCGCTACGGCATCCCGTATTTCAAATTCGACAAGGTGCTGATCGATCGCCGCCGCAACTTGCTCGAACGCGCCGGCATCGAATTCAAATGCGGCGCGGAAATCGGCGTAGACATCTCCGGGGCCTATCTGCAAAAGAACTTCGATGCCGTCGTGGTCTGCATCGGCACCCCCGTTCCGCGCGACTGCAATATTCCCGGCCGCGAACTCCCGGGAATCCATTTTGCCCTCGAATTTCTCGGCGGTCAAAATCGCTTCCTAGGGAAGGAACAAAGCGCCAATCCGATCGACACGAGAGGAAAGCGCGTCCTCGTCATCGGTGGCGGCGATACCGGCGCCGATTGCGTCGGCACATCCAACCGACAGGGCGCCGCAAGCGTCACCCAAATCGAAATCATGCCGTGCCCGCCCGAAACGCGCGACGAACACTCGACGCCTTGGCCAATGTGGCCGTACCAGCTCCGCACGAGCACGAGCCACGAAGAAGGGTGCGAACGCCGTTGGAACCTCAATAGTCTCGCCTTCCTCGGACGGAATGGCGCCCTGACCGGCGTGCGCGTGCAACAGGTGAAATGGTCTTTCACCCCGGAAGGCCGTCCCGCAAAATTCGAACCTGTCCCGGATTCGGAGGAAGAAATCCCGTGTGATATTTGCTTCCTCGCAATGGGATTTCTGCGGAACGACCGCGCCGCCATGCTCAAAACCCTCGGACTCGAAGATTCGCCTTCTCTCTTCTTCGCCGGCGACGCCGCCTCCGGCGCCTCCCTCGTTGTCCGCGCCATCGCATCCGGCCGCACGATAGCCGAGACGATCCATAAAACCCTCTCCGCCCTATAATCAAATTCCTCTCCCGGAATCTTGATGAAAACAGTCGGCGGGATTGGTGCGCATACGTACCAATCCCGCCGATGCTTTTCATCAATACCCCAGAACGCCGTCCCCAATCGCCCGCATGATTCCATCGCGCCCCAACACCCCTGTACGGTAGAGCGCGATAATTGGCGGCCGGGCCTCCCGACCTTTGTATTCAAACATTCACGTTCCCTCGAAAACTCAAAAATCTCCTCCCGCTCCGGAATAATCCTGTTCATGGGGTTCTAAAAAAAATGAAAAAGGGCAGCCGGAATGCCGGCCGCCCTTTTAGGTAAAATATCGAAACCGTTTGACTCGTTTAGAATTCGGAGTCGCCGGAACCGGAAGCTTCGCCGGTCTTCGCAACGAGGAATTCGATCGAGGAAGTATCGTTCGTCATGCCGCCGGAGAAGGTGTAGTCGGTCAGATACTTGCGTTCGATCGTCTCCATCGAGCCACCCTTGCGAATGACGACAACCTGGGCATTGCCGAAGGGCTTTGCGTTGTTCGCGTCGGTTACCAGCTTGGAGTTGGAGTCAATACCCCAGTTGACAGGATTGGAAGAATCAATGCTGCTGAGATCGGAAACGGAGATGCCGTCCAAGTTGCGGGTCCAAAGAAACGGAGTGCTGTCATCCAGCGATTCAATGCCGGCCATGCAATTCCAAATGTTGCCCGTCGTCTTGAGTTCGTTCAAATCCTTGGCGACCGTAACACCACCGCCGACAAAGTTGCCGAGGGAGATGCCGCTGAGGATTTCGCCTTCCATCAGCTTGGCGAAATAGCTGTTCGAGTCAGACCACTTTCCCTTGGTCGGCCAAACGGAACCAAGGCTGTTCTGCTCGCGCTCGATATTGGCGCTCATGATGGCCTTGACAATGTTGGCACCATTGTTTCCGACCTTCACGCCCTGCGCCTTGTTCATCGCACCTTGGATGGCGGGGAACATGAGCGTGGCCAAAATCGAGATAATGGCAATGACAATCAAAAGTTCAATCAGCGTAAATGCCGACAGCTTGGTGTTGTTTTTCATGGAATGGAAAAATGATATGGAAGATTGGTCGAAAGGAAACTTTTCCGCAAGGACGAAAGAGTAACTCATCCCGTGTGGCATTCATGTTCGCATAACTGGCGCATTTCGTCAACTGGAAAAGTGCGGCGCACCCCAAGGACGACGCATTTGAAGCAACACCCGTTTTTCATGATCAGATCATAAAGGCGTCGCCCCTAATCTTCAATCCGCAATCTTCAGTCTTCCATCTTCATGGGCTCATCCACCCTGAATACCCGCGTTTGCGCATACTCGCCCCCATCATCCTCGCACCTTCAACCGTTTCAGCCTCGATCTCCTCGATGAATGGATTGCGCAGGAGTTTTTCCGCAAACATCAGCCAGACGCGCGTCTCCTTGAGCTCTTTCCGTGCGACCTTCAACTGTGTACGAAATCGGCATCCGACTCGGGCGCACGCCTCGACATCGTTTGCCGCAACCGACATCGCCGAGCGGAACAGCTGAACCGCGCCGCCACACACCCGTGTCCCGTTGCGGCGCCAACCCGTGCACCGCGCATACGCAGGTTATTGGTTTCCCGCAGAGGGCGGTGAGCCACCGCGGGCGAAAGAAAAGCTACAATTTTTGGGTTCCAAAGTGTGCCCGAAGAAACAACAAAAATCTCTTTGTGGCTTGCTCTTCCCGTTTCCTTGGCCTTTGTGTTCCTATCCATCCTGTCCCATCGCTCTTTGTGTTCCTTTGTGGTTCAAATCGCGCGGCCAAGATGATTGCCTGTCGGGGCTCCCGACTCGCACCGCCACGCACTCGCACCGCGCTTACGCGCGTTTCCGCCACGCACTTGGAACCGTCTGCGGTATTTTTGCGAGACGGAGAAATATAGTTGAGCCTTTGTTGACAAGGGTGTCTCTCCTTTCCGGAATCATCCCCCCCCGAAAACCGGGATAAGGATGGCACTGCAACGGAGAACCGGAGAATGAAAAGGCGGTTATGCACAACCCATTCGGCAATCCAACCGAACCAATTGGGTGCGCGGCATGGCTGGTGCGTGGCACGACGGCGTTCCCCGGTCGTGCACAATCAATCGCCAGCCTCGCACGAACGGCTATGCTTTCCCAACGCCAAAACGGACATTCCGCAACGATGCGCGGAATGTCCGTCCAAAAGAGGCTGCGAAACCGAATCAACCGATGAACCGTTTCCGGACATCTTCGGCCGTGATCGTGACCGTCTTCTTGGCCCCTTTCTTTTTGGAGGCACCAAAATCGTACATCAGGTCAAGCGTCAACTCTTCCACGATGGCACGCAAACCGCGGGCGCCCGTCTTGCGGGCCAGCGCTTCATGCGCAATCGCACGAATGGCCTCGTCCTCGAAGCGCAGCGCAATGCCTTCCAACTCAAACAGTTTTACACGCTGCTTGATGAGCGCATTGCGCGGTTTCGTAAGAATGTGGACCAAATCGTCCTCCGTCAAGTCATTGAGCTTGGCGACAACAGGAAGTCGTCCCACAAATTCGGGAATAAGCCCAAATTCGATGAAATCTTCCGGCTCCGGCATCTTTTCCTTGCGGAGTTTCTCGACACGCTTTGTCTGCTCGTTCTCGACGTCCGATTCAAAGCCGAAATGCCCGCTCGCACTGCGACGCTCCATCACTTTGTCAAGCCCGACAAAGGCGCCGCCGCAAATGAAGAGAATGTTCTTCGTGTTGATGTCGATGTACTGCTGCTCCGGATGCTTGCGCCCGCCCGCCGGAGGAACATGTGCAATGGAAGATTCGAGAATCTTCAAAAGCGCCTGCTGAACGCCTTCGCCGGAAACGTCGCGCGTAATCGAGACATTGCCCGTGCGACGCGCAATCTTGTCGATCTCGTCAATGAAGATGATCCCACGCTCCGCCCGCTCAATGTTCATGTCGGCATTCCGGATCAGCTGGAGAAGAATGTTCTCCACATCTTCGCCGACATAGCCCGCTTCCGTGACCGTCGTCGCATCCGCAATGGCAAACGGAACATTCAGGAAACGCGCCAGCGTGGAGGCAAGCAACGTCTTGCCGGTTCCGGTCGGACCAACCAGCAGAATGTTCGATTTCTCGAGCTCGACTCCGTCCTTCTCCAATTCCTCTTTCGGCGTGAAAACCCGCTTGTAGTGGTTGTAGACCGCAACGGAAAGGACCTTCTTCGTTTCGTCCTGGCCAATCACATACTGATCGAGAAAGGCCTTGATTTCACGGGGCGACGGCAGTTTCGTTCCGTCCGCACCATCCGTCTTCCGGGCGAGATTGTCCTCGAACGAAAGCTCGGAAATCTCCTTCAGCTCCTCCTTGAGTTCCTGAACATGGTCGTTCAGACAGTCCTGACACACCCACTGGCCTTGATAGCGAATGAGCGGTGGCTGGAATTCGACCTCGGGAATGCCGCAAACATGGCAATACTTCACCTTCTCGGTCTTTGTTTTTTTGGAATCCATTGCAAAAAAATCCAATTGCGCCGGCGACTCGCACCGAACGGCTATTTACAATCAAAACAGGCAGAAAAAACGAACAAACTTAGGCGGGATTGTTGCCGGCGGTTTTCGGACGCGGCACGAGAATCTTGTCCACGAGACCGTATTCCTTCGCCTCTTCGGCCGAAAGCCAGTGATCGCGGTCTGTATCGCGGGCGATTTCCTCCATCGACTTTCCACAGGCTTCTGCAAGCAAGCCATTGAGGGTATTGCGGCATTTGCGGATCTCCTCGGCATTGATGAGAATGTCCGATGCCATGCCTTCCGCACCGCCGGAAGGCTGGTGGATCATGACGCGCGCATGCGGAAGGACGTGACGCTTGCCTTTCGTTCCCGCGGCCAGCACCACGGCTCCCATTGAGCAGGCTTGCCCTATGCAATAGGTCGCCACATCACACGAAAGATAATTCATCGTATCGATGATGGCAAGCCCGGAGGTCACGACGCCTCCCGGCGAATTGATGTAGACGGAAATGTCCTTGTGCGGATCCTCCGACTGGAGAAACAGGAGCTGGGCGATAATCGTCGTCGCCATCGCATCATTGAACTGCGACCCGATGAAGATGATTCTATCCTTCAACAGGCGGGAATAGATGTCGTAAGCGCGTTCGCCCGTTCCGGTCCGTTCAATGACGGTCGGAACATAATACTCAGAGACGGAAGGTTGAAAAGAATTCATGGAAAACCGAATGAAAACGAATTTCGAATGAAAAACCCGGATGCCGCTCGCTCCTGCAACTCAGCTCGCGTACAATCCGGGAACGACAGAAAAAGGCTGCCTAGGCAATCAGTTCTTCTTGGTCAAATCGTCCAGATAGCCGGAAAGGACTTTCTGCTGAAGGGCCATCTGGTAGAGATTCCGCATGGTCGCTTGATCCTTGCAGATGGACTCCATCTGGGTATGGTTGATATTTTGCGCACGCATCAAATTCAAAAGAAAGGCATTGAATTCCTCCTGAGAAAGCGTCAGCTTCTTCGTGCGGCAAATCTGCTCCGTAATGATGTTGAGCTTGAGTCTGCGCGAAGCGTCCTTGCGGGCCTGCT
>JBJEVW010000359.1:0-1636 GCA_051884735.1 Kiritimatiellia bacterium
GGAGTAGATTTTGCCGGTCGTATAGTTGGAGGCGTGGGAGCAGTTGATATCGGTAAAGCGCTCGTAGTGACCGAGATCGAGATCGGTTTCGGCGCCATCATCGGTAACAAAGACTTCGCCATGCTGGAAAGGGGACATCGTTCCAGGATCCACATTCAGATACGGATCGAGTTTCTGCATCGCGATACGATAGCCTCGGCGTTTCAAGAGCAGTGCGAGCGAGGCGGAGGTAATTCCTTTTCCGAGGGAAGATACGACACCGCCTGTAATAAAGATATGTTTGGTCATAGGAAAGGAAAGCGTAGAAGGGAAGGAAAGAAAAGTACAAAAGAAAACGGCGTATCGGGGAAGATACGCCGCCGGGGAGAGGAAATCAGGCCGATTCGATCAATTCGGCGAATTTTTGGAAAAGATGGTTGGCGTCGTGCGGACCGGGAGCGGCTTCCGGGTGGTATTGCACCGAGAAGGCGGGAGCGTTTTTGAGTTGGATACCCTCGACGGTTTCATCGTTGAGATTCCGGTGCGTAATCTCGATTGAGGAGGGGAGGTTTTGTTCCATCACGGCGAAGTTGTGGTTTTGCGAGGTGATATCGACGCGTCCGGTTGCTTCTTCGCGAACGGGATGATTGCAACCATGGTGACCGAAGGGGAGGCGGCACGTTTGGGCACCCGCGGCGAGGGCAAGCAATTGATGGCCGAGGCAGATCCCCATCAGTGGGACCTTTCCGATAAAGGAGCGGATGGCTTCATACGCGTATTTGACGGCAGAAGGATCAGCGGGCCCATTGGAGAGGAAGATTCCGGCGGGTTTCAAGGCGAGGGCGTCTTCGGGAGGCGTTTTGGCCGGGATGACCCGGACACGATAGCCGGTATTGGCGAGGCAACGCGCGATATTGCGTTTCAGGCCGAAATCGTAGGCGACGATAAGCGGCGCATCGGCGGGGGTGTCCAGGTTGGAGGCATCGTAGGGGGCGGGAGTTGTGACGCGAGCGGCGTAGTCCTGTCCATCGAGACCCTCCCAAGCCTTAGCGCGTGCGATGGCCTCGGCGGGATCGAGCGGCTCGTCGGAAGCGTGAAGGAAAGCGCGTTGGGATCCGTATTTGCGGATATGCAAAACGAGGCGGCGCGTATCGACATCGGAGAGGCAGGGTTTTCCGGCGTCGGACAGGAGAGCATCCAGTTCTCCGGTTGCCAAGTGGTTGGAGGCCCGATTGAGGTGGGAGACGATGAGACCGGAGAGAAAGAGTCCGCGTGACTCCATGTCATCGGGATTGACACCGTAATTGCCGACTTCTGCGGTCGAGAGTGTAACAAATTGTCCGGCGTAGGAGGGGTCGGAGACGATTTCCTGATAGCCGGTCATTCCGGTATTGAAAACGACTTCACCGACAGAGTCGATTCGCGCTGCGCGAGATATACCCGGGAATAGGGTCCCGTCGGCCAAAGCCAAATAATGCTTCATAACGTATGTGGAAGGGTAGGTGCAACGGAGGGAGAATTTTACTTGAAAACGGTCTGCTTTTCCAGTTTTGTCTTTTGCGAAAGGAGAAACCCTTGAGACAGAGGTCAGTAGGCGCGGTCGGTAATATGTTCCACGTAATTGATGAGAGCCCGATTAACGACGCGGTTTCCGCCG
>JBJEVW010000360.1:0-1634 GCA_051884735.1 Kiritimatiellia bacterium
CATAGGAGCCTTCCGAAAATTCGGAATTCCGGTTTCAAAATCACCCTCCATTGTTCGAACCAATAGCACACAAGGTAACGAAACAGACATAAAACCGGCGCACTGCCGTCGATATCGTATGGCAGTGTTTTTACAACAATAAACGCATCGAGCTTGGATTATGAAAATCTGCACAAACTGTGGGAAGAAGATTCCCGAAAACACGATGTTCTGCCCCATTTGCGGGGCGAAAAACGACAAATTCCTACCGTATGCGTCCGTTGTCGGTCCGCAAACGGCTGCCCTCTACGCCAAGCCAGGTGCATTCTCGTTCTCCGGTCGCGCGCGAAGAAGCGAATATTGGACGGTGGCCATACTCGGCGGTATTTATAACATTTTTGTTTTGATTGCATTCTTAATGCTGCTATCCGATGGCGGGGAGAATGTTGGTCAATTCCTTATCGTAATTTTGTTTTTTTGGGGGGCTTCCTCTCGTTATTTGGTCACTTGCTGTGCATGTGCGCCGATTGCATGACCTCGGATATTCGGGTTGGTGTGTATTGCTTGCAGCAGTTCTTTCCTCTCTCTCGTATGGGGTTGTTGGTCTGGCATACTGGATAGTCTTGGGATGCGTGGACGGTGAGCCTGGACCCAATCGGTTTGGACCGGATCCAAAAGGAAGAAGGCGTTCATGGTCGCTGACGGAAGAAGAGGTACAGAGAAGACCAGCGAAACTTATGCTGACGGAAGAAGAAGTACAGGGAAGACTAGCGAAACTTATTGCATCGATGGTAACGATTCCCGAGAGGCCTTTCATGATAGGGCGGACGGAAGTCACGCAAGCGCAATGGGAGGCTGTCATGGGAAACAATCCGTCGAACAACCAAGGATCCGATTTGCCGGTGACGAATGTTTCGTGGAACGATTGCCAGGCATTCATCGAGAAACTGAATGCAAAGACGGGGAAGAAGTTTCGTCTGCCGACAGAGGAGGAATGGGAGTATGCCTGCCGTGCCGGAGGAACGGGCGACTGGGGCAAGCGCGCCAATGGCGAGGAAGGCCCGCTAGACGCCATGGGATGGTATAGGGACAATAGCGATGGCCATACGCATCCGGTCGGACAGAAGGAGCCGAATGCTTTCGGGCTGTACGACATGCACGGCAACGTGTGGGAATGGACTGCCACTGCGGGTGGCGTCCGTCGTGTGCTCCGGGGCGGCTGCTATTGTCGCATCGCCGGCTCCTGCACGGCGTCCCTCCGCGGCTGGAACGAGCCCGTCCACCGCAGCGGCCGCATCGGTTTCCGGCTGGCTCTTTCTCAGGATTGTGATTAATCCGGTTCATAATCCCCGTCACAATCCGGTTCTGTAGACAGACGAAAGGATAGAAGTCTCCATCTACCGGTAGGAATCTCGAAAGCCGATGGAGCGGCAAGAAAGCCACAAAGAGCACAAAGCGATGGTCGCGGATTTTCACCACAAAGGAACACAAAGGTGGCGAGCCGCCACGGGCATTGGGACGGGATGGATAGGAACACAAAAAGTTTTGGGTTTTCAAAGGTGCGCGACCGAACTGTCCCATACATCCCATTTGTCTCATTTGTCCCAAAGATTAGCAAGATTGATTTTTGGGTTTCGATGGTTGCGGGGATTTTA
>JBJEVW010000361.1:0-1633 GCA_051884735.1 Kiritimatiellia bacterium
CCATCGCACACGCACCGCGCCACACGTCCGTGTCCCGTTGCGGTAGGGCGCGATGATCGGCTGTCGGGTCTCCCAACTCGCGCCGCCAACCCGCGCACCGCGCATACGCGAGTTTCGTTTCGCCACTTGGAAAAGTCTGCGGCATTTTTGAAGACGGAGATAATAGATTGTGCCTTTGTTTGCAAGGCGTTGACCCGGGCCCGGAAGAATTTACCCCGAAAAACCGGGATAAGGGTGCCAATCAACCGGCATGTATGAAAAGAGCCGCGGAATAAGGCAACCGAGCATTTCCGCGGATTCCAGCAAAGTTACGCCCTCTTTTCGTTCCCTCCCCGTATCGGAAAAACCGGAAAAACGAGTCCATGAAACACCGGTTTTTCCGGAAAACAAAAAGCGTTTTCCCCTTGGTTGACAAGGGTAAAACGCACTTTCGGGAATGGTGGGCAATACTGGACTCGAACCAGTGACCCCTACCGTGTGAAGGTAATGCTCTAACCAACTGAGCTAATTGCCCGGGGTGAAACGGAAACCAATACAATCAAATTTTACCGTTTCCGTCAATGGATTTTTTCTGGAGTTTACCCATTTTTAGTGTTGGGGTAGTTTGCAAAAGTAAACGCACCTGATTTGGTGCGTTTACTTTTGCAATAAGGGTTTTGTGGATGTTGACAGATTCTTGGGTGATGGATGGTACCGAGAACCTATAACATTCCCTGGGAAGAAGGTGCGTTCACTTTCGCGCACTACGAGTCTCGCCGCGTCTCGTGGTCGGGTCCCGTTGCGGTAGGCGCGCTGTCGCCGTCTTCGCCCGTGCCCCCCCCTTCCCTGCTCGCACCGCCCCATCCCGCTCACTCGCTTCTCGCCGGTGAAGGCGAGTCCACTCGCCGCCAATGTCCTGCGCGATTCTTCCGGCTGGCCACCAGAAAGCCTCGACGGAAAAATGGAAAGGAGCCGTCGTATGTTATGCCTGCATGCCATCATCTGCACTCCCTTCGTCCGCTTGCTTTTGTTCAGCCTCCGAAATGGCTTGCGCGTCCGCCAGCGAAACATTGCCGCAAACCCGTCCATCGTCCAAGACGTTTCGCTTCGCAGACTTCAAATCCTGGAACAATTGCCGCAAATCGCGAATCCCGCCCCAGGTGAACCACACCGTCGAAACAACGCCAATCAAAATAGCGGCGAGGAATGTCTTGATCCAGAAGAAAAGACTCCAGTCCGCAACCGACCACGGCGAAACATGATTCCAGAGGAGAACGAGGGCAAAACAAATGAGGAAGCCACACCCAAAAGACCATACGAATACTGACCAGGCGAGAATACGGTCGCCACGCGTATATTCACCCGTAATGCCCACCAACTTCTCCGGCAAGGTGCGCCATGTCCATGGAATCTTCACAAAGACCTTTTCATTCGGATCGGCATATTTTCCGCGATGCAGCATGCGCGCCATGTTGAATGGCTTGCGGCACGTCAACAGGGAAACGGCTACGTAAATGAGAATCGTGAAAAGATTGACGAGCAAAGAGACTTCGACCGAGTTCATCGGGAACTGGTCGCCGCGCATGTACCAATCTACATCACTACCATCCCATAGAAATGCAAAAGCCCCCGGTAACGCAACCTCATCGGTTTC
>JBJEVW010000362.1:0-6617 GCA_051884735.1 Kiritimatiellia bacterium
AGTCCAGGACGTTGGAGATGAACTGCTTCAAGTCCTTGCGGTGAACGATTTGATCGACAAAGCCGTGATCGCGGAGGTATTCCGCGGTCTGGAAGTCGGCCGGCAGTTTTTGTTTGATGGTCGTTTCAATGACGCGGCGGCCGGCGAACCCGATCAAGGTTCCGGGCTCTGCGATATTGATATCGCCGAGGAGGGCGAAAGAAGCCGAGACGCCACCGGTGGTGGGGTCGGTCAGCAAGGAAATGAAAGGGAGTCCGGCGCGCTGGAGCTTTGCGACAGCGGCGGTGGTTTTCGCCATTTGCATAAGCGAAAGAATACCTTCGTGCATACGGGCGCCGCCGGAAGCGGAGACCATCAGGAATGCGCGATTATGTTTGACGGCATGTTCGATGGCCATGGTGATTTTTTCGCCGCATCCGGAGGAAAGCGAACCACCGAGGAAGCGGAAATCCATGACGGCGAGAACGATTCGTTTGCCATTGACATTGCCGGAGCCGATGATGACGGACTCGCTTTGGCCGAGTTTCTTCACGGTTGCGGCGGCTTTTTCGGCGTATGGGCCTTTCGCATCGGAGAAGTGGAGGTGATCGCACGGAAGGACCTCCGTGGCAAATTCGCGGAATGTTCCGTCATCGATCAGCAAGGAAACGCGCTGACGGCAATCAATGCGATCGTGGTGGTTGCATTTTGGGCAAACCATCAGATTCGATTTCCATTCTTCCTTAAACACGTGAGCCTGGCATTTTGGGCAGACATGCCAGATATCGGCCAACGGCTCTTGTGGCGAGGGGGTGTTCTTGGTAAACCATCCCATGACGGGTAATCTCCATTGATGATGCTTTGTCCGGCGTTCGTGGTGGTGTGCGAAATGGGGGCGAAAGCAGTGGAATAAATTAAGGAAACGGGACTTTTCGGGAAGAGAAGCCGTTTCCGTGAGGGGGGAATTATATGGATAAAGGCGTTTTGGGGCAAGTGAAAAGGGATAAATGATACATAAAAAGCGCAAAATAGTTCAAAAATATTGAAGAAAATTTGAATGGAAGCATGAGTTTTGGCGGTGAAAGCAGGGACGGGGGCGGCCCTACCGCGTACATGCCACGGTGGCGAGCCGCCACGGGCGATGAACCGCGGCATGCAAAACACGCAGCAAATGCGGAGCGGTGAGCTACCATGGGCGAGGGGGTGGCGATTATGGACGAGGGGGGAAAAGGGCGGAAAAGAGGAAGGATTTCGGGTTTTGATTTTGGGCGGCCAGTTCGTATGCCGTCAAGCCGTTGCGGTTTTTCCGGTTTGGATCGGGCGGGAGGGCGGCGATTTGCGGGGCGGGCGATTCTTTGAGAAAGTCGGCATTTGGATGAAGAAAAGCAAATGCGATATCCTGGTCGCAATCCGTTTTTGCGCAAAGGAGATGCAGGAGTGTCGAGCCGCTTGAGTTGGCGGCATTGAGATCGACGAATCCGGTGACGGCGTCGAGCAGGTTTTGGAATGCGTGTTTATCGCCGGCGCGAAAGGCGTGCATGAGGAGGGTTTCGCCGTTTTCATCCAAGAGATTGGGATCGGCGCCGGCCTGGATGAAATGGAGGAAAGACTTGCGAATTGCGGCGATATCCGTGAAATCGGCGGTTTTCGCAAAGCGCATGAAAGGCGTCTGGCCGTCGGCGTCCCGGAGGTTTGGATCGAGGGCGCCTTTTGTGGCGGAAAGGAGAACCGCGAAATTGTCGGGATGAAGCAGAAGGGGGGCGGCGTAGTGGAGGATGGAGCGGTTGTCGCCGTCGAGGGCGGCGACATCGGCGCCTTTTTCGATGAGGAGCCGGATCAAGGACGGATTGCCGATCCGCATGGCGAGGTGAAGCGGAGTTGAATGGGCTGGAAGGAAAATGGTATCGGTTTTGCCTTTGGCCAGCACCTGCGGGACGGCTATGTTCTCGGACAAACGGGCATTGACATCGGCTCCCATTGCGACGAGGGTTTTCACGACGGGAGCGTTGTTTTGGGCCAGTGCGAAAAAGATGGGTGTCGAACCGCATGGGCCGATTGTATGGACGGAATCTCCGGATCGGACGAGGAGTTTGAGAATCGCCGGTGTGATGAAACCGGCTGTTTTGAGAAGAGCGGTGATGTTCTCCTCTTCGAAACGGGGCATTCCGTTTTTGATGGCGGTTCGGATGAGGGAGAGGCGATCGGCGGGGTTCTTGATGTCACGCGAGAAGAAAACCACATCACCGAGAGGGCGTTTTTTGAAATGGGGATTTTCCAGGAGGAGGCGGAATACCTCGACATTGTCGCCAATGAAATGCCAAGGGCCGAAGACATTTGGATCTACGGCGTAGAAAGGATCGCACCCACAGGCATTGAGGACGGACAGGCATCCGAGTTGATTTTCCGCCATTGCAATCAGGTAGAGATTTCCGGAGTAATTGGATTGCAAGTCTCTGCAAGATTGATTGACGGCGGCACCGGCCTCCAGAAGAGCAGAAAGCATTTCCGGGTTGTGGAAAAAGATGGCGTATTCGGTCGGGTAGTGACCTTGGACGGGGATATCCAACCGGGCACCGAAAGAGAGGAGAACGCGAAGGATGGGGATGGAGCCGGTGCGAATGGCCAGAATGAGGGGGGTTGCGCCGGATTTCAGTTTCCGGTTCGGGTTGGCGCCATACTGGCAGAGAAGGCGTATTACGTCCTCGTTTTTGTTGATGACGACAAGCTCCAAAAGGTACGAGTGGTCGGGGAGTTTCCGCTCTGGATTGGCCCCGAGTTGCAAAAGAGCCCTCATGGTTTCGAGGTTTTTCATCATGCAGGCGTAGACAAGCGGAGGAAAACCGGGTGTATCCATGAGATTCGGATCTGCACCGAGTTTCGCCAGATAGGAGACGAATCTGGGGTCTTTCCCATGGGCTGCCATGTGCATCAGCGTTTGTCCGTCTTCGGAGATGGCGGTGTTGACATCGCCGGACGGGAGAGATGCCAGAAAACCGGAGACAATTGCCTGGAACGCGGGAAAGTTTTCTGCTTGGATGGTTTTTATGAGCGTGTCGATATCAATCATCGCGGAAAAGGGAAGACGGACGTGTTGTCGGGGAGAAAAACGGAGCCAGGCGAACCTCGCCTAGCTCCGCATGCAGAAACAATAGGGAAGAGGGGATGACTTACTTTGTCTCGGAAGCGAGAATTTGGTCCCACATGCGCGTATAGAGCGCGAGGTTTTCACCCAGATCGCCGATGACCATACCCCGTTCGAGGTCTTCGGAATCGGGGAAGATCGTCTTGTTCTTGAGGAATTCGGGATCGGTTTCCTTCAAAAGTTCGATAGCGGCCGTATTGGGGCACCAGTAGGTGGTGTACTTTTCGTTGCGGGCGGCCACATCGCCATCGTGGAGGAAGTTGATGAATTTGTAGGCGAGTTCCGGATTGGGAGCCGAGACGGGGATGACCATCTCATCGCAGCTGATCGAGAAACCTTCTTTAGGGAGGAAGAATTGGACGTGATTGAGATCGGGCGCGAGGTTGCCTTCGTCGTCGATTTGCACCTGTCCGATATCGCCGGAGTAGCCGTGGACGAGCATGAATTCGCCGCTGGCGATGCCGGTCTTGTACTGTTCGTTTTCGAACTTGGCGATATTTTTCTTCCAGCGGATGACGGTATCGCGAGCGGTTTCGAGTTCCTTTTCGTTTGTGGAATTGAGGCTGAAGCCGTTATAGAGAAGGGCGGCGCCGAGGGTTTCGCGCATATCGCCGAGGAGGGTCATGCGTCCAATGAGATCGGGGCGGTTTTCAAAAACGCTCCAAGAAGCTTCCGGGGGTGTGGCGACCTTGTCGTCTCGCCAAGCGATACCGGTGTAGGTCACCATGTACGGGACACCGTAGGTCATTTTGGCATCGAGTGCGCAACGGAGGTAGCGCGGATCGATATTGGCGACATTGGGAAGTTTGGATTTGTCCAAAGCGACAATGATTCCATCCCTGCCGAGTTGTTCGACCATATAGCTGGAAGGGAACAGGACGTCGTATCCGGTTGTGCCAGCCTGAATTTTTGCCAGCATAGCTTCATTTGAATCGAAAATATCAATGACGACGCGGCAGTTGTTTTCCCGTTCGAATTGGGCAACGACTTCGGGGTCGATATATTCGCTCCAAGTAAAGATATGGAGTTTTTCCTTAGGAGCACCGCAACCGGCGAGAAGAAGGGCGGACGCAGAGAGAGCTAAGAAAAATTTGTTCATTCTTTATGATTTGAACTCATTCCGGATTAGAGCGGCGGTGCGCTTTTTGTGGATGTTTGGCAGAGAACTGTAGGGTGACGGGAGAAATGGATTGTTTCGGCTGTCACGGGATGCGGACGCTGCCTCGCCCGCAAAGGGGCTTTTGGAGAAAGAAAAGGCTAACAAAAAACGAAAGATATCTCTATCCTTTTTTTGAGGCAAGCTTATCCCGGTTTTCGGTTCGCGCTGTCAGGGACGATCTGTGGACAAAGATTGGGACAGCTGGGACGGATGGGACTTTTGGGACGGTTTTCACGCATCCGTACCCCATCGACCCCAAAAAATCCATCCGATCTGAAAACGTTTCCAGCCCCCTTGGTACTTGAAAATATCGTTGAGCCTTTGTTTGCAAGAAATTGACTTGTTTCCGGGAGTTTTTATCCCGAAAAGCGGGATAAGGCGCGGCGGCTTTACTTTTGTTCAAAGGGTCGGTATCATCTTTTGCGACGATATGCTTGTATCGTGTTTCTTTTTTCTTCAACCCTATTGATTATACTTCACATGAAACGGATGATTGCCTTTTGTCTGCTCGCCGGTGTTGCGGTTGCGTTGACCGGTTGCGGTTCATTGCGGACGCCGGAATCCGGCAAGAATGCCGGCAAGTCCTACTATCTGACCTTCTTCGGTCTCTCTTTGGAGTCCGCCGTCTATGGCGATGGCCTCATTGTAAACGGCAAGTAATTGCCCGTTTGTTTTGCTGATGAAAAAGGCGGAGCTTTCACCGGCTTCGTCTTTTTTCTGTCTTTCCCTCGATTCGATTGCTGTCTCATTTCATGCCCAAAATGACGGAAAAACACACTCGCCTGGCGTGCTATCTCGGCATGGTCACCCAAGCCGTCTCGATCAATTTCCCCGCTCTTTTGTTTGTCGTTTTCTACCAGGACTACAAGGTTTCGCTTTCGGCGTTAGGCGTGCTGATCATCCTGACCTTTGTCGTCCAGCTGGTGATTGATTTGTTGTGTGCGCGGTATATCGACCGGATCGGGTATCGGCTCGCATCGCTTGGGGCGGCCGGTTTTTCCGGCGTCGGCATGTTGCTCTTGCCGCTCTTGGTCCGGACATTGCCGGTTGAACATGCCTTTACGGGGATTGTGGCGGCGATTCTGTTCACTTCGATCGGAAGCGGATTGTTGGAGGTCGTGGTCAGTCCGATTCTGGAGGCATTGCCATCGGAGAAAAAGTCGGCGGACATGGCGATTTTGCATGCGGCATACTGTTGGGGGCATGTGCTGTGCGTATTGGTTTCGACGCTCTTTTTCGTTTTGTACGGGTTGCGGCACTGGCCGGTGCTGTCGGTCATTTGGTCTTTGATTCCGTTTGCAGCTTTTTACCTCTTTTTGTTTGCGCCGTTGTCGCATCCGGTTGCCGAAGGGAAGACACCGATGCGGTTGCGCGATTTGTTCGGCAGCAAAGTTTTTCTGTTGCTTGTATTCGTCATGGTTTGCTCGGGTGCGGCGGAGCAGTCCATGGCGCAATGGGCATCGCTTTTTGCGCAATTGGGTATGGGCGTCAGCAAAACGATGGGCGATTTGATGGGGCCGCTTCTCTTTGCGGTCTTGATGGGGGCGTCGCGCACGTACTACGGCGTAAAGGGGTGTGAGATCGATTTGGAAAAAGAGTTGAAGCGGAATGCGATTCTGGGTGTGTTCGGCTATTTGCTGGCGGTATTCGGGCACTATCCGCTCTTGAATCTGGCGGGGTGCGGAATTTGCGGATTGGCGGTCGGGCTGATGTGGCCGGGAACGATTTCGTTGGGGGCGCGGCTCTTTCCGCTGGGGGGATCGGCGCTGTTCAGTCTGCTTGCGATGGGGGGCGATATTGGTTGTGCGCTAGGGCCCGGCATGGTCGGTTGCATTTCGGATTGGGCTCAGACGCTTTGTTCCAACCATGAGAGCATACGGATGGCGATATCGAAATGTACGGGATCGACCGAGGTGACGCAGCTCGGATTGAAAGCGGGTTTGTTCTTGGCTTTGGTTTTTCCGGGAGGCGTCTATTTTTTGGTTCGCCGGATCCAGCGGCGCATCAAGAAAGTCTAGACGGTTTTGGGCGTATCTCCGTTTCCGGCCATCCCCCTGCCCCTGAACCTCCCAAGGGGAATGTTTTCCGGGGGCGGGCTCAAGCGTCGGGGGCAATTCTGGAGCCGTAAGGGCTTTGCCGTCATCCTCCGAGCCTACGTCTGGCACATGAACGAGGAACTAGACTGGGCGATCGCGTCTCCCGCCGCTTGAATTTTCCCCCTCGGAAACGATGGTTTGGGGAATTCAGGGAAGAGCCGGGAGGCCGGAACCGGAGATGCGCCCCATTTGGAGGCGCAACGCTGTATCTGTATGCGCTGAACTTCACGAAGGAAGACGC
>JBJEVW010000363.1:0-6611 GCA_051884735.1 Kiritimatiellia bacterium
ATTCGCCACCACGTTTTCGGTCGAGCAGAAGCTCGACCCTCCCATCTGTCCTTCGTCCGCCATTCACTTACCTCCTCGACACCATGTCGTAGTTCCCGCCCCCGCCACACAGGAGGGACGAGCTTCTGCTCGTCCGTTCGCTCCCGCCGCATTCGCCACCACGTTTATGCTTTCATGTCCACCGGCTCTTCATTTCGCACGAATTTCACCGCCACCGGACCAAGAAGACCCGATGGCGCTTCTTCGACGCTGACCTTGTAGCGCGAGGGCGTGGTTTGATGGAAGTTGTTGAGCGTGTTGTAAACGGTGACTTCGATCCGGTTCTCGCCATCGCGCAATTCTCCAGGGGCGAGCTCCGTTTCCCAAGGCGCGGTCATCAGCACATGTTCCTTTCCGCCGTTTATCCGCACCGCCGCCACCGCGCCTACTTTGCCGAGCGAAAGGACGGCGCGGACGTCTTCAGCTTGCGGAACTGCCGTGAAGCAAGCCGTATACCGCGCACCGCCGGAATAGGTGCGCAGTCCCTCGAAACGCGCCCAGTCGCCCAATGGTGTCGGTGCCGGACGCACGTTTAGGCGGATGGGCCCCTTGAAAGCACCACCTCCGATGCGGCCGGGCGCAAAGGCGATTTTGATGGTCAACATTCCGTTCTCGATTTTCTTTTCGAGAATTTCACCGTAGGTTTCCACTTCGGCATCGCACGTGCCGGGCGGAACGGAAGCGATAAAGGTCCCCGTCCGGTATTTGCCCATGTAAGGATCGTAGAGCAACCGCCCGGGCATCGCCTCGTCGCAATACGGCGAGGAAAGCGGCGGCGGCTGATGGTTCGCTTCGGGCTTGGCGTCCAGCACCACCATCGCACGCCCAAAAGCGTCGTATTCGATTTCCAGTTCGGTGTAGCCGGCCGGCAGTGTGACGGTTTCGCCGTCCCGGACAGCGCATCCGCCGAGTTTGAGGCTCGTCGGCACCGGTTTTGGCCAGCGCGGTTTTTCGTTGTTGTCGGCTGTAAAAGGCGGGGTTCCGCTGACTATTACTTTCGCCGAAACCATTGCAGGGGCATAGACGCCGGTACGGAAAATCTTGTGCGGCGGCGTGTCGTCCGCTTTCGGATCCATATCGTAGAAATACGTCACATCGTAAGGTCCGAGAATAAAGAAATCGCCTGTGACGCGGCGGTTGAGTCCGTGATAGTTGTCTTGGTCGCCGGGTTTGCCGAAAACGCCGTAACGCCACGAAAACTCGAAAGGATCGGTAGTGCCGTCCTCAAGGAATTGCGGTGCGAAGCCAAGCGTCTGTTCGCGATTTTCCTCAACCCAGAACATACGCGCCACTTCCGGGCCGATCTTTTCGCCGGTGGCCGGCAGACGATAATCGCCATCGGAATTGTCGAGCGTGGGCAGGTATTCCACGATCCATTCGTCGGAAACGGGAATGGTGGCGAGTGTGCGGCGCAAAACCGGCATGACAACGGCGCGGGGCTTGCCGGCCGCACGCTTGACGATGGCGAGGACGGGACCGGACGCGGGCGGTTCGCTCCGCCGTTCGCCCGTCCACGGATCCCAAAACTCCAGCGTGCCCTCGCTACGCAGGCGAATGGGCGTTTTACCATCCCAATCGACGAGGAAATAGATGTCGCAATCTGACGTGCGCCGGTGGCAGACTTTGAGCCCGCGGTTGCCTTCGACGTCGCGCGGCAAATCGGACGGGAAGGCAAACTCCGCGGCCGAATCAATGCGGAGTACCCTGCCGCCGGCTTCTTCGAATTCGGCGATTTTCCGGCGCGACGAATCGCGCATGACGAACATTCCCGGCAGCACGATCACCCGGTACGTCTCGTCGGCCGCCTTTACTATCGTGCCGAGTTCATCGTGCGCGACAACGGCGGCGGCGAGAGAATCGGCATCGATGAAATCGCAGTCGATGCTTTCTTCCGTCGCTAAGCGGATGGCGGTTTCGTGGGCGGCTTGAACGGATTTTCCGGCGCGCCAAGGCTCTACCACCACCGGCTCCTGCGGCGTCACAATCGCCACATCGGCTACATGCGCACCGCGCGTGAGCAGGAAGGACAGCCGCGTAAAGTAGCCCAAAAAATGCTCCATCAGCGCCCAGTAGGGCTGATGGAAGTGATAGCAGGGCGGCGCCCATTCCCACCAACCGCCGTAGGTCGAATAGTAAAGCCCGTGCAGATTGAGCAGGTTCGCCCCGTAGGCGTAGTTGCGCACGGTCGCGGCAAAAATCGTCTCGGGCGAGGCCTGCCAGCCGAGCGAATGGTAGCCTTCCAGCCAAACGCGCGGACGGCGATAGAGGTGGGCGATGGACGAGCCCATCTTGCACTTGACGGGATCGGCATCCTTGCCAGGCGTATCGAATCCGGGCGCGGTGTACCAACGCATGCAGCGCATATAGTCGCCAAATTCGCACGGGTTCTTGCCGCGCGTCATCGGATCGCAGGCATAGATTTTGCCTTTGGCGGCGAAGAAATCGTAGATGGGCCGGAAATAGCGCTCTTCGGTCAGTGCCACCATCACGTCGTTGTAGTCGAGCCGAACCTTCGCCGACTGCTCCGTCCACGTACCGTCATCAAACAGCAGTTTGAGGTGGGGCGTGATGTCGTAACCCTTGCGGCGGCGGAATTCCGTAGCGAAATCGTCACTCCACACGCGCACGTTCCCGCAAAGGCGCAGTTCGTCCTGAAAAAAGTAATCGAGAGCCTCGGCCGCACGCTCGCCGACGCGCTCGAAGAAAGGACGGAAAAAGCGCTCGATTACGCGTTGGGCGGAAAGTGGATTGAGCGGATCGAGCGTATTGTCTTTGCGCACGGGCACGACCTCGCCGTCGACAAGCTCAAGCACACTGCCTCGCGTTTCCGGCGACGTGATTCCCAACTTGCGGAACAGATTGTCGGGTCCGGGCCAATCGAGCGTGTAGCACGAAAGCCCGATTCCCATTCCGAGTTCCTGCGACTTTTCGGCGGCGTATGCAAAAACGTCCCACCATTCGTCCGAAAAGATTTCCGGCTCCACCGCCATCGTAACCCATCCGTGCGAGCGCAGATGGCAATAGTTTACCTGGGTTCCGGCCACTCCCTTGCGGTGCAGTTCTTCAAGCTGCCGGCCGATGCGCGCCTTGTCGAGCCTGTCGCCGCTCCACCACCAAAACGGCACCTCGCCGTATTCGCTCGGAGGATTTTGAAATGCTTCAAAAAGCGCTGGAGAATTGCATGGCTCGCCTATCGCCGAGGCAGGCTGTTGCGAAATACAGTGGTTGCTTGATTTCATCGTACCTTTACTATACCGCGATTTTCCCCGCATGAAAAGACATGATTCTCCTCCGCCCCCTCACGCACCCCGTGGCGGCTCGGCACTACTGGCCGCCGGGCCTCCCGGCCCTGTGGCCACTCGCCACCCGCGGCACGTGCGCGGCAGGTCCGCGCACGTGTCGCCCGGCCTTACTTGAGAAGCAGCATGGTACCACGGCGCACGTTGTCCAGACGAACCGTCAGAATGCCGTCGCCCGTCAAACGGGAGGGCAGATCGACTGCGCTGTACTGCCCCCTAGGCAGAGACTCGCCGTCAATCTGAAGCATCTTGACCGACACGTCCGCATTGAGCTGAATGGTTGCATTTTCATCCATGATGTCGACAAAATTGAGAACGGCGGCCATCGGATCGAAGTTCTCCGGACTGACGACCGTCAGCTTCGTCTTCTTGCCGACGAGGTTCACCGTGCAATCCAGCTTTGCGGGCGTCTCGGCGGTGCCGAGTACCAGCGAACCGCGGTTCACGGTCAAATCGCCGTCGATACCCGTCTGATCGCCACCGATGTAGACGTCTTTGTCGCTCAAGTTGCTGAGCGAACAGCCGTTCGGCGAGGTCATCGGCGCCCAGACGCCACGCATGAGTTCGTCCATGTCGTCATACACAAATGTGATATAGGCGCGATTGGGAAAGTTCAACCGGCCCGAGGTCGTGCCGCAAGACGCCTCGGAACCGATTGAGCCATAGCGCGAGAGAATCACCCCGCCGGAGGTCACCGTCAATGTGCGTCCTTCGCCCAAATCCCGGTAGGGACCTCCCGAGGTTCCCTTATAGAGCGAGTTGATCGTCTTGTCTTCCGTGAGAGCAAACGCTTTGCCCCAACAAGAGACATTCTGGTTGGGCGTGGCATCGGCAAGCGCAGTCATGGTGCGATACGGCGAAATGACTTCATTCTCGCCGTTTACCGAAACGAAATAGGTGGACATGCCGCCCCTGTGGGAGCTTGTCAAAGCGTTGCACCAGTTCCCCTTTGTAAGCAGCCATGGAATGACGGGGAAGACTTCGCCGCTGTCCGCCGACGTCGGATCGCCAGGTTCCCCGATTGCATGTTCGGCGAAATTGTCGAACCGGATGTGCTGCCGGACTTCCGCCGGCGTCTTGCCGTAAGAAATGGAGTTCTCTTCGTTCAAATAGAGGACGGCGCCATTGTGTTGCGTCAGCTTCGGCACGGTTAACGCATTCGTAGGGTAGCTGGTATTCGTCTGGTGGAGGAAATACATGGCGCTGACGCCGCGCTCGACTGTCATTTCCGCCGGACGGTTGACAATCAATTTGTCCGTCCAGTCTCCCCTGCCTTCCGCTTTCAACATCAAAAGGCCACCCTTCAGCACGACATTTTTATATCCGAGTACATTGCCGGGATTCGCATTCGTGCTCCCGTAAGAATGGTTGATGCCTCGGCCGGCGAGTCCCCGCATCATGCCGGCTTCCTCGCTGTAGAATCCAAACTGGACCGTATCCAGCCAGCCGGCGATTTCCAAGGTGGCGTTGGCTACATTGGGCGACCACAAGAAGGTGCCGTAAACCCGGTCGAAACCGTACCTGGGATGATATGTCGACTCGACGTATGTTCCGGAAAACCGCTCCAGTTCGGCCGAAAGGTTTGCGTAAGTAGGTGCATCGTGGACAATGCGTCCTCCGCCGGAAATCGTGCAGCCCGCCGAAAATTCCACCGTCTTTCCATTGGCCGACGTCTTCACGTCGTTCATGTTCGTGATGCGGAGCTCCTTCCCTTCGGGCAGGATTACGTCGGCATTGCCGAATCTGAGCAATACGCGGCGCATTTCGTTGCTCGCGGCATTGCCGAACCCGCCATCGATGACTAGCCCCTGCGACAAGTCGCACAGCAACCGCTCGTCCCTGTAATAAGACCAAGGTCCTCGCCCAATCGTGAACCAAATGTCTCGATTCTTGATCTGGCTGGAGCTGAAGACAATCCGCGGAACGCTTCCATCGCTCTTGGCAAACCGCAAGACGTTTGTCAACGGACCGTTGTCGCTTCTCGCCAACTCAATGTTGCCTTCGTTGACGAGATAGCTGTTCAGCGACCCCGTGTAGATTTCTCCGAGGATGATGTCGGGTGCGTTTTCATCGCTCCCGAATGAGAGGGAGTTGCCGTTTTCCTTTCCGTTCCGCTGGAAAATCATCGCCACATCGTCCACATTGTGCGGATAATCGACGCCCGTCGATGAATCGTCGTTGAGACAGACCCAGTTCGCGGGATCCCGCCACAGATAGTTCTTCTCGGTCCAGAGAAACACCTTGCCGTCTCCCGCCGGAACTGGAGGGGCAACCAGCGGAACGGAAGAAACCACGACATTGGTCGAACCGTACGGATCCGTTTCGTGGTAGACGATGGCAGTGCCGCCGGCCTTGAGCACCCGCACGGTACGCCCGTCGGGCTGCAACTCGCCGACCGTCTCATTCGCCACAAAATAGGAGCCGAATGCATTCGAAATCTCCGGGAGCACAACCGTTTCTCCGGCTTGCGGGTAAAAATCCCGGCAATCGGAGAGGTCTCCGGCAACATACCGGCTCACACCTCCGAAAATCTCCGCTTCAACGGTCGCAGAATACGGGCTACCCTCCAATTCGCAATCGATCGAATAGACAACCCGAGCTTGCGTTCCAGACTCGATGGCAACAAATGCCGGACAAGCGAACACCCCGTTTTCCGCCGCGATGGTCCACGTTTGGACCACTCTGCCGTCAACCGCAAGCGCAACCGTTCCGGTCACGCCGTCCAGAATGTCCGACAGGGTGATGGAAATATCGGAGCCGCCTTCGGCACGAACCGCCGAGATTTCCGACGCAACATACGGCTGCGACCATGTCGTGAAAGCGAATGCCTCGCTGTAGAAAACCAAACCACACGAATTCAACGCCTTGCCGCGAGCCCAATAGGTCGTGTTCGGTTCGAGGCCGGTCGCTTTTGCCGTGAACCGTTGCGGCAACGCACCGGAAACCGTCCCGGCAGGAAAATCGAGGATATCGACAAAACCGGACGTCTTGGAGAGTTCCAACGTAAATTCCACCGATGCGGATCCCGCACCATAGTCGGAAAGTCCCAACTGACATTCCGCATCCTTGAACCCGCGCTTGAGCAAGCCGCAATATTGGAAAGCGCCCGGAAGCGGTTCCAGCGTCTCGAAAGAAACCGCACTCGAAATCGCCTCATGTCCAAGATCGTTGACGGCCTTGACCGTGACCCAATAGGGCGTGGCTGTACGCAACCCGTCCAAATTGTACGAAAACACCTTCGCTTGATTGAGATCTTCGGCAAGCACGATCGTC
>JBJEVW010000364.1:0-6597 GCA_051884735.1 Kiritimatiellia bacterium
AATGTGCATGGGCGCGCTACCACGAAACAAGTCGCGGGCTTGATTGCCCAATATCGCAAGGCAGAGTCTGTCTAACGCTTCCAGAACCATCGGTTTTGACTTCTTTGAGGTTGTTTGGGCGTTCGCAATGCACGAAACACTTTGTGATTACGTTCTCGAGCTTGTTCACAATGCGATTGAGGCTGATGCGAAGAAGGTCGACATTCTCTTGGAAGAGCACCCAGACAACACGTTGTTGAGGGTGGCGGATGACGGAAGAGGAATGCGTACGGATATGGCCCGAGAATGTTTGGATCCTTTCCAAACGGATTCCGGTAAACATCCGGAGCGACAAACTGGTTTGGGACTTGCATTGTTGGATGCGGTCATTGCCGATACAGGGGGAACGATTGCCATAAAAAGCGAACTCGGTTTCGGGACTGAAATCACCATTGCGTTCGATCCTAGACATCCGGATTCGCTTCCCGCCGGCGATCTTGCCGAATTAGGCTTGTTGATGTCCGCCAGAACGGAAGCGTGTTCCTTCCATTTGGTTCACCGGAGCAAGCGAACCAGCTATCAATACGACTTCCAGTCCGGTTTACCTCTACACAAGAACCCGTTGCAGATCAAAACTGAAATAGCCCGATGGGAAGAAACGTTGGAAATATGATACTTTTTTGAAAGAAACATTAGGAATCTACAGATGAGCAAACTCACTCTTGAAGAACTTCGCCGGATGCGCGATGAACATCGCGTTACGGTGGAATTGCGCGATTCGGATAACAAGACGGCACAGATTGTCGTTGGCATGGGAACCACGGGGCTTGCAAAAGGCGCCAAAAAGGTTTTCAATGCCCTATGCGATTTGGTTGCCGAAAAACAACTGGTAGAGGTCATGGTGCGGCAGAGCGGTGCCATGGGACATCCAGATGCGGAGCCAACCGTCGAGGTGGTTGTGGATGGGATGGATCCGGCCCTGTATGGACATGTCGACGAGGCTCTTGCGGCTCAAATTCTGGAGAAGCATGTGCTCGGTCACACGGTCTTAACCGATCATTTGGTCAAAAACTAACGAGGATTGAACCATGGCTTTCAAACAATATGTTTTGATTTGCGGTGGCACGGCTTGCAATTCCGGTCGTGCGGACGAGATTGCCGAGGAACTCAAGAAAGAACTTGTCGAAGCAGAACTTCAGGTTCCCGGCATTTCCAAGGATATCCAACTCATCCGTACCGGATGTCTTGGCTTCTGCGAAAAGGGGCCGATTGTCAAAATCTTGCCTGAAAATACGTTCTATGTGGAAGTAAAGCCGGAAGATGCCAAGGAAATCGTGAATGAGCATCTTGTGAAAGGGCGTGTTATCGACCGCCTGCTGTACAATCACGAGCAAGGAAAAAGTCTCACTGGAACGGTTGGCATTCCGTTCTATCAGAAACAGGTTCGCGTTGTGTTGCGCAACTGCGGCTTCATCGACCCGGAGCAGATTTCCGATTACATTGGGCGCGATGGCTATGCAGCGATTGAAAAAGTGCTCACCACGATGAAGCCTGAAGAGGTTGTGGATGTCATTACCAAATCCGGTCTTCGTGGCCGCGGCGGTGCCGGCTTCCCGACAGGACTCAAGTGGAAATTTGCCGCAAGCCAGCCCAAAGGCAAGAAGTATATGGTTTGCAACGCCGATGAAGGCGACCCCGGTGCCTACATGAACCGTTCGACGCTAGAAGGCGATCCCCATGCCGTTTTGGAAGGCATGATGATAGCCGGCTACGCCATCGGTGCGGATCAAGGCTATATTTATGTCCGGGCAGAGTATCCGCTTGCTATCCAGCGCCTCCAGGTCGCAATCCGGCAGGCTCGCGAGTTGGGACTGCTCGGGAAGGATATTCTCGGGACTGGCTTTGATTTCGATATTGAGTTGCGTTTAGGCGCAGGTGCCTTTGTATGCGGTGAAGAGACGGCGCTTTTGCAGTCGATTGAAGGAGAACGCGGCATGCCGCGGCCGCGGCCGCCATTCCCGGCCGTGAAGGGACTCTGGCAATGCCCGACCGTCATCAACAATGTGGAAACACTGGCCAACATTGCCAACATTATTCGCAATGGTTGGGAATGGTTCGCCGGCATTGGAACGGCCGATACCCATGGCACCAAAGTCTTTGCCTTGACGGGCAAGGTGTGCAACTCCGGGCTTGTTGAGGTTCCCATGGGAACGACGCTCCGTGAAATCATTTTCGATATTGGCGGTGGCATTCCCGGCGGACATGAGCTTAAGGCTGTCCAGACGGGTGGTCCTTCCGGTGGCATGATTCCTCCCGATTATCTGGACACGCCAATCGATTATGGTTCGCTTGCAAAGCTGGGATCGATCATGGGCTCAGGCGGTATGATTGTCATGGATGATACCGACTGCATCATTGATATCGCCAAGTTTTACCTTGGATTTACGGTTGACGAATCGTGCGGAAAGTGCATGCCGTGCCGGATTGGCGGGCGCAAGCTCCTCACCTATCTCAACAATATCTCCGAAGGAAGAGCCAAGATGGGCGACCTCGACAGCATGAAGAAGATTTGCGATGCCATGAATCGTGCTTCGCTTTGCGGTCTCGGTCAAACGGCCTCCAATCCGGTAGCCTCTTCGATGCGCTACTTTATGGACGAGTATGTCGAACATGTGAAGGACAAGAAGTGCCGTGCGCACAAGTGTCGCAAGTTGACAAGTTTCTCCATTGTCGCCGACAAGTGCAAGGGGTGCACCCTCTGCGCGAAGAACTGTCCGGCCGGCGCTATCATCGGAACGGTTCGTCAGCCTCATTCCATCGATCAGGACAAGTGCGTAAAATGCGGTGTTTGCTTCACAAATTGCCGCTTCGGCGCGATTGTCCGTTCCTAATACAGCGAAAAAGGATTTTACCATGGCAAACATGATTCATCTTGAAATCAACGGCAAGAAGGTTGAAGTTCCCCAAGGTACCAACTTGCTGAATGCGGCCCGTGCCGCCGGAATCAATATTCCGAATCTTTGCTACCATCCGGATCTCAAATCTGGTGCCGCATGCGGTCTCTGCATCTGCCGTCAGCTTGTTCCGGATCGCAAAGATCCTACCAAGTTCGTTGTCTCTCCCAAAATGCTTCGCGCTTGTTGTACCGAAGCAACGGAGGGTATGAAGATTATCACGCATGATCCGGAAATATCTGCGGTTCGGAAGACCGTTTTGGAGCTGATTCTCGCAAATCACCCGAATGAATGTCTCCAATGCCGCCGTAATGGGTCTTGCGAACTGCAGAGCATGGCAGCGGCATTTGGCATTCTCAATGTTCCATTCCCGACCGAAGTTTCGGTTGCGACACCGGATGCAAGCTCTTGCTCCATCGTCTTGGATCCTCGCAAATGCATCAAGTGCGGTCGTTGCGTGGAGGTTTGCCAACACATGCAAAACGTGTGGGCTCTCGAGTTTATCGGTCGTGGTGAAAAGACACTGATGAAGCCCGCCGCCGATGCTTCTTTGACGAATTCTCCCTGCGTCCGTTGCGGTCAGTGCATTACCCACTGTCCGGTTGGTGCCATCTTCGAAAAAGACGATACGCTCCGGGTCGCAAAAGCACTTCAAAATCCAACGAAATATTGTGTTGTCCAAATGGCTCCGTCCGTTCGTGTCGCTCTTGGAGAGGAGTTTGGCATGGCTCCCGGCTCGATCGTAACCGGCCAAATGTATGCAGCACTTCGCGCGATGGGCTATAAAAAAGTCTTCGATACGAACTTTGGCGCGGACGCCACCATTATGGAAGAAGGCTTCGAATTCATTGAACGCCTGAACGGAAAGGGGACTATGCCTCAATTCACCTCTTGCTGTCCCGGCTGGGTGGATTGGTGCGAGAAATATGCTCCCGATTTCCTGGAGAATCTCTCGACGACCAAATCGCCGATGCAGATTGAGTCCGCTCTGATCAAAACCTATTTCGCAGAGAAGGAAGGCATTGATCCAAAAGACATTTTCGTTGTCGCCATCATGCCTTGTACGGCAAAGAAATGGGAAATCAAACGGTCGAAAGAAATGGCCGCCAGCGGTCAGCAAGATACCGATGTCGTCCTCACGACCCGCGAGCTTGCCCGTATGTGCAAGACATTTGGCATCGATCCGTCTGCTTTGCCCGAGGAACCTGTCGATTCTCTGCTTGGCACCTATACAGGTGCGGGGACGATCTTCGGCTTCACCGGCGGCGTCATGGAAGCCGCACTTCGCACTGCCTACTGCGCCGTCAGTGGAGAAGCGACGCCTCCCGTTCTCGAATTCAAGGACATCCGTACGATGGAAGGCATCAAGGAAGCCACGATCACCATTCCCAAGAAGGATGGCACCAAGGTCGATGTCAAGGTTGCCGTTGTTCACCAGTTGTCAAATGTCGAACCGGTACTCGAGCAAATCCGTGCCGATCGTGCAGCCGGTGTCAAGCCTCGCTACGACTTTGTCGAGGTGATGGCTTGCCGTGGCGGTTGCATCGGCGGTGGCGGTCAGCCGTATGGAACGACAGATGAGGTGCGAGCGGCTCGGACGCAAGGCCTTATGACGGACGATGAACGTTGCAGCATCCGTTTGTCTCATGAGAATCCGGAAATCAAGACGCTCTACTCTTCCTATCTTTCGGCTCCTCTCTGCGAAAAGTCGCATCATCTCCTGCATACGACCTATACGCAACGGAAGCAGTATGCCGACTAGTTTTTGCTAGCGCGGTCAAAAAGGGGAGGAAATTCTTTTTTGAATTTCCTCCTCTTTTTTTCGTATTTTGTCTTTTTGAACGATGAAATAGACACTTCGGATCAAGTCAAGATTCAGCCAACCCGAACGGGATACCTTCTCCCCATCCCATTTTTTGCATTCTTTTCCAAGCCGTTTCCATGACAACGATTTCAAAGAACCTTCCTGCCGAAAATATCCGTGTGATAAGCCAAACGGATTTTCGTTTTTTACTCTCCGAGGAACAGCGAGACTCGGCACGGGAATGGTTTTACTGGAAATTCAAAGCTGTTTTCGACAAGCCAGGCCATTATGTATTTCGTTTCGAACGTCCCAACAAGGTCGGGACGAGAAGTGCAGCTTACAGTTTGGACTGCGGAAAATCATGGCAGTGGCTTTCAAGCGGTTTTTATTCGGAAACACAGGAATTTTCATACGACTGCAAGAAGCCCGAAGAAGTCTGGTTTTGCCAAGCCATACCCTATCTTCAAGGGGAATTTGATCGATTCGCCAACGTGTTTTCCACCCATCCTGCTTTTCATCTTGGAACGCTTTGCAAAAGCCGAAAAGGCCGAGCCGTCGAACTTGTCACGATTCGTGAGGGAAATCCTCGTCATGCCATCTTGCTCACTTCCCGTCATCACTGTCAGGAAATGGCGGCAACGCATGCGCTTGAAGGATTCCTTCGAGCCGTGCTTTCCGATGACGAGTTCGGTCGCGCTTTCCGTCATCATTTTTCCCTTTTTGCCGTTCCTTTTGTCGACAAGGATGGCGTTGAAGACGGCGACCAAGGGAAGGGGAGAATACCTCGTGATCATGGACGGGACTATTATGGCGAATCCATTTATCCGGAAACACGTGCCATTCGCGAACTCATAGAACGCGAAAGCCCCTTTCTTCTTCTCGATCTCCATTGTCCTTGGCTTCGTTATGGAAACACCAACGAACAAAGCTATATCGTCGAGAATGCCGTTCCTCGATTTCAAGCGGAAATAGCCCGATTGTCGCGTTTGTTGCAGAAATACTCTACGCCTGACGCTCCCTTTCATGACTGCAACAAAGTCCGCTGGGGGGTATCCTGGAACCGCTTGAGCAACAGGGGAGCCGGTTCTGCTTATGGGAAAGGCCTGGCGGCAGGCAATGCGCACCATTCATTCGTCCGTCTTGCCTGCACCCTAGAAATTCCTTTTGCAAATTTCGGCGAAAAGACAATGACCCGTACCGAATTTCTTCGCTACGGGGCATCTATTGCACATGCCGTTTCCGAATTTGGACTGCACAGTTCCCATGCCGCACAATTCAATACGGCAACCCTTTGTTTGACAGGCGCTCTGATGACAAGTCCTCAACATCATGACAGCTGTCCAACGCAGGATTGTTTGCACGACAAGAGCAAAATGTTCAGCCGGATTTCCTCCGAATTTCGATCGGTTGACTGTTGTGTTTCTCATCTATTGACTACATTTCAGGTTCCGGAAGAGGAAAAGAGCAATTCATATCTTTCCGATCAGAGTCTCTCCGCCTTTGTCGATACATTTGACGGTACTGGTTTTTCTCTCGTTTCAACGGCTTTCGGTCATTGTTTCGACAATGGAATCGCCGGTCTGTCCAACACCCTTGATATGCTCGACCGGCTTGGTATCGAACATACGGGAACGTTCCGTTCGCCCGAGGAGCAAAACAAACCTCTCATTCGGTATGTGAATGGAATTCGCATTGCATTTATCGGCACTACATTCGGAATTCCGGCTTCTCTTGAATCGGAGGCATCCTTCGCCATCAACGGAATCAACTTGAAAGGGATTTCCGATTCAACGGCAGATATCCGCGCGCGGATTGCCGCTGCCCGAGATGCCGGTGCCGAATATGTCATTTCACTTCTCC
>JBJEVW010000365.1:0-6596 GCA_051884735.1 Kiritimatiellia bacterium
TTGAAAGCATAATCTGGAACAAGTTTATTGAGTTACCTATCCCTCTTCCGCCCCTTGCAGAGCAGAAGCGAATTGTGGCAAAGATTGAGGAACTACGCACAGTGACGCAGATGCTCGGCTGATGAGATTGTGTACGCAGATGGCAAGAGGCAATTTCTGGGCTGATTGAAAGTTCGACTTTCAATCAGCCCAGAAATTTGGCAACACATCCGACGCCGAGATTGATTTAGCTGTGGGGGACGGCGCGCAAACTCGCCGCCCATATGCGCCATCTCGGTTTGGTCTGAGAAGCCGCACTGGGGTCTTACCATGTGACTACCCGGTCAACAATGGTACGCTGCTCCGTGCTGGTGCGCCGAAGGTAGATGCGCGTTGTCTCGATGCTTTCATGTCCCATGAGGTCTGCAAGAAGCGATATGTCGTTGAACTTCTCCAGAAAGTTCTTAGCGAATCGATGCCGGAATGAGTGTGGATAAACGACCGCAGGATTCAACTTGTATTTGATGGCGAGCTTCTTCAATTGCATGGCAATACCTCGCGCCGTAATCCTTTCGCCGCTCTTGTTGGTAAAGATAAATCCGGAACCTTGTTGACGGTCTTGCAGCCATTGCTTCGCTTCGCTTTTCAGTTTTTGTGGAATATAAATGCGGCGCATCTTGCCGCCTTTCGAGTAAAGGTCGATATGTCCGACGGTGACGTGCTCAACCTTCAATTGCAGCAACTCGCTAATACGCGCCCCTGTCGCCGCGAGAAAGCGAATAACGAAGTACCAATACCGCTCCGAAGGATTGTTCAAACGTTTCTTGAAGTAGGCGTAGTCAGCGTCACTGATGACGTTTTCAAGGAACGGCTTTTGCTGAATGCGCACAAGCGGCATTTTGAGTTCCGGTTTGCCGATACTGCCGACATAGCAGTTGAGCGCGAGCAACCGGATGTTTACCGTCTTTGGCTTGAATTGCTCAAGCAGATAGGTCTTGTAGAGGCCAAGCGCGCGCTTGTCGACTTTTGTGTGGAGCGCCGCGAATTGGCGCAGTGCATAGAGATACGAAGCAATCGTATTGCCCGACTTGTTGGTTTTCCGCAGGAACGCGGTGAATTTTTCGAAGTCTATCATAGCAGTCTCCTTTCGTAGTTCTGCTATGATAGAAAATAACGTGTCAGGTGGCGGAAAGCAAAGCGGCAAAGTGTTTCAACTTTTGAACTCGGTCAACGATCCAAACTTATGGAGCGACAATCCCCGCTACATTCTCAACCTTGTAAGCCGTGTGATCCAAATAAGCGTCGAAACGCAGAAGATTGTCTCTGGGTTGCCCATGATGGATTTCAGTTCGCAGAAGTCGTAAATGAAAGCGCCGACCCGGCCGTGTGCAGCATCAAGCGTTGCAATGGCTCATGGCTGGCGGCGTTTAAGGTTGGCTTGCTGCCATGGGATATCGAGAGAAAGATGTCAAACCTACTTGACAATTGGCAAGATGTGAGATATGATACTTCCCACAAACCCATAATAGGAGGCAACATGGCTCTTGATACAGAGAAGTTGAGAAAAATGATGCATGAACGACGAATGTCGCAGCGCGATCTTGCTGACATGAGCGGCGTTACAGAGGCTGCTATGAGCCGATATCTTTCCGGTGAAAGGCAGCCGCGGGCGGAGACACTCGCCAACATGGCGACGGCGCTCCATACGACATCCAACGACCTATTGGGTCTCGAACCGCCAACGGAGGTTGAGCAGGTGTTCAGGCTGGTCGCCCGCAATTCGGCATCAATACCTGCAGACATCCGCATGAAACTGATACGTCTGCTTTCCGCTCCGCAGGATGGAAGCAAAGACGGATGGGAGTTCTGATCATGGGAGGCAGGGGTACGTACGCGGCGGGGAACCACGCCCCGTTTACTTACAAGACGGTCGGGATGTTTCATGGCATCAAGGTTCTGGAGGGTCTTGGTGGAAAGCACAATCTGCCAGAAGAAGCGCATTCAAGTGTAGCTTACGCCAAACTGTTCAAAGACGGCAACCTCCAGATGCTCCGATTTTACGATAAGGACAAATATCTCACCCTGGAGATAGGGTATCATCCCGTACCGGAACTGACAGGACATCGAATCCCTACCTATCACATTCACGAATATGGACGCGACAATTTCACAGATCGGAAACCGAGGTTTCTTACCACTGATGAAATTGAAAAGTTTGGAAAATATCTCACTGTGAAAGGACACTTGAAATGACCTGCGAACTGGCAAGGGAATTTATTGATAGCGCAACCGTAGAGGATTGCGTGTGCAGATTAAACGACATTTTCTATTTCTGCTATGGGTTGATATGGCATGAGAGCAAGCGGGTGTTCGTACTGCGAATCGACAAGTACAGCAAGTTGTATCCAGAAACGGACTTTGTCGGGACAGCACTTGATGTCGAATGCCAAAGTCGAGATGAATGCATGAAGCATTTTCTCGAAGACCCAATTTGGGATGGGCGGAAGTATTGGGACGCTGTACCGGATATGGTGTGGACTGATTATGCTGGAGAGGAATAACGAAAGGAATCCAGATGATACAAGAGTATGAAGGAACTCCGTTTGCCCGCGCAGCAGAATCCGTTGCAGCAGCCTTGCCGAGACACATTGTGGCAACCGATGCGGATTTGGCAAAAGTTGTCATCCCTGGATGGCGATACGATGAAATCGCCGAGGCGGTTTTGAAGATGTATGAAAAGGCCCATGCACGAATCATGCCGTTGCCAGTATTTGACATTGCCAACGCTTTGGGATATTCCCCTGTGCCATATCGCGCTTATGGTCCACGATTTCATAAGGTGTTCCTCGGGGCCAGTGCGGATGCGTTTACCATGCAGTTTCGCGGCGGGAACGCTGTAATTCTTTTCAATGACCGCAGGCAACCCACGCGGATAAACTACAGCATTATGCATGAAGTTGCCCACAATGAATTAGGCCACGCAGAACCATCGCATCTTGCGGAAAAAGAAGCGAACTATTTTGCGGGATTGGCACTGTGTCCTGTCGATCTTCTAGAGCATTACGGGATAGAGAATCCTCAAACGATCGCTCAACTGTTCAATGTCAGCGATGAAATGGCCGTTAATCGCATTCGCGCACTGCACAACCGTCGAGGAGTGCGCAGGAATGACGCGGCACGCAGATTTCGAGAATACGTTGTCACGCGATTTCGCTTCAAGGAAGCGTTTCAGCTTGATTTGTTCGCCGACGTCAACAGAACGATCTCAGCAGTTGTATGAACGAATTTGTCCAGGACGAATTGTTTGTCGTAGCCGCTAACGTAGACAAGGTACGGACGGCAAAAAAGCGTCGAACAGATCCCATGTTCTTGCGGAATCAGTTTCCAGGCTGCGGGAAATTCGGCATCCCTCTCGTTCGCAGGCAGACGATCGATCTTGACAATATAGGGCTAATTGCGTGTACAAACACAATTCCGGATGACGAAGAGTATTTTGATTTTGGAGTTCATTTCTTTGTGGACGACTACGATTTCGGAAATGTTTACGAACATCCAGAAAAGACATATCCCGTTTATTCTCAATATCGTTTTTGTTGCACACCAGACTATTCTGTCTATAGGGAAATGCCGCCTTGGCGGCAGATTGAGTCAATATCACACAGCAGGTGGTGCGGTGCCTGGTGGCAGTCGAAGGGCATGAAGGTGTTTCCGACGATATCGTGGGACAAGTATTCAAGTTTTGACTATTGTTTCGAGGGCGTAGAAGAGAGGTCGGTGGTTGTTGTGGCCACATACGCCTGCAGAATGGCGCGTGCAGTCTTTATGCGAGGGTACGATGCAATGCTTGAACGAATACAGCCTGAAGCCATTATTTGCTATGGCGAAAAGTTCTCGAATATGCGGGGCGAAGTGTTGCCGATTCCTGTCGGGCATCCGAGGCAGTTTCACCGCGAACTGAAACGCCGATAGGTTACGCGTATTCAATCAGCCCAGAAATTGCCTCTTGCCATCTGCGTACACAATCTCATCAGCCGAGCATCTGCGTCACTGTGCGTAGTTCCTCAATCTTTGCCACAATTCGCTTCTGCTCGGCGAGGGGCGGGAGGGGAATGGAGAACCTCTGCAAATCGCCGGTTGTTATGCTTGGCGAATTGTGTCCCTTCATACTCTCGTTCAGACCCATTACCACATATTCGGAAACCATGGTGTGATAAAGATATGGCGGATATAACGCATGACCAGGTCTGCAAACATAAAAGCCGGTTGAAGCTATGCAATGCGCATGGCGTTCATCGATTAGTGCAATATTGCGAAGATACGGCCGCACCATTGAGAACAGAACATCCCCCGAATTGATCTCACGTGTTGCGCGGCTGGTAGCGCCTTTTGACGGTAGTGTTTTGGGCTTTTCTACGGCATGGCTCTTATTGTCTACAGCATCAATATCGATATAGTCGAACGTGTCACCACACGGCTTCTTGCTGGTCATGGGCAGCAGCACTTCTCCTAGTCTCACCCACTCCCACGAGTCTGGAATCTCAAACGACCGCAATCCTCCCGTGGCCGCAGAGGACTGCGGCCCTCCCGCTCCGCGTCTCTGCGTCTCTGCGGGAGATAAATCCCCGCCCGCGACAAGCGCGGCCCTCCCGCTCTGCGTTCTCTGCGTCTCTGCGGGAGATAAAACTCCTCTCCTGCGGTTCCCACAGGGGGACTTATGAGAAGTTGCCGCGATGCGCTTTATAAGCTCGCTTGCCGGTTCGTCGTTAGGGTCTTGCGGCACGAGTTTGCCGCGAATGGCGAGATCGAGAATCTTCTTGTCGAGGCGCTTCGCCGCCGCCGCTAGACCGTCCGCCGCCGCGCCCAACGAATCGGCAATCTTGAACAGTTCTTCGATACGGGCAACTATCCGCTTCTGTTCGGCGAGGGGCGGAAGAGGGATCCGCAAATTGCCGAGAGCCTTTTTGTTAAGCGTATCGCCCATTATGGCAGGAGAAGTCTCAGCGTTGCCTACCAAGCATGGAAGCGTCTCAAAAAGATAGTTTCGCATAGTTTTTGAAGAATCACAGTATGGTAGGATCGAGATAATGGCTTCATTATGAGTCGCATCACAATCCAAAATTGCCACCTTGCCAATTGTTAGTTTGAAGCTCATTAGCAAAGTCCCTTTGGGCGAAATCCTCCCGGAGACACCCTTTGTGATTGCACAACTCGACACTCCTTCTTTCGTCTGAGTAATGCGGCCATGTTGTGTCATATCTGATATAGTGACCCACGGCACGGCAGGAGGAATCCAGTATTGTTGATTAGCACGAGGCGGTGTCTTGCCCAAGTAGAAATCACATATCGTTTCCAATCTCACCCACTCCCACGAGTCGGGAATCTCGAACGGCGCATCTTCGGCCGCAGAGGACTGCGGCCCTCCCGCTCCGCGTCTCTGCGTCTCTGCGTGAGATAAATCCCCGCCCGCGACAAGCGCGGCCATCCCGCTCTGCGTCTCTGTGGGAGATAAGACAAAATCCCCGTCCCCCAACTTCCCATAGGCCGCCCCATCGGAACTGGCCGGCGAGCACTTGCCTTTCTTGATCTTTCCTTCCTTGACGAGTTTCGCCTTCTCGGCTCTGATTCGGGCAAGAAGCTCGCTGGCCGGCTCGTCGTTGGGATTCTGGGGAACGAGTCTGCCGCGAATGGCGAGGTCGAGAATCCGCCGCTTGAACTGATCGACGGTTTTCATCTCGCGCCTTGCTCCATGTTGGCCAGTTCTGCCTCGATTTCCTCGATTGTCGGCAACTGACTCTTGAAATCATCCGGCACTTTACGCAGAAGCTCGTAGTCGGACACGCCAATCGGCATGTCGATCTTGCCAAGCAGATATTTGGCGAGCGGCGCATTCTTGCCGCGGCACACGAGAAGCCCGATGGCTGGATTCTCCTGCGGCGTGTTGAGCGCCATGTCGCAAGCCGCCACATAGCCCTGAAGCTGTCCGAGATACGACGGCTCGAACTCCCCTGTCTTAACCTCGACGGCAAAATACCGATGGAGCGGAATGCAGTAGAAAAGGAGATCGATGCGATACTCCTTGCCATCCAGTTCAACAACATGCTCTCGTCCGACGAACGCGAATCCTTTACCCATTGAGTTTAGCAGCCGGACGATGTTGTCGCACATTGCCTTGACGAGTTCTGTCTCGCGGTATTTCTCCGTCAGACCTTGCACTTCGAAGATGTAGGGGTCTTTGGTGAGCTGCTGCGCAAGATCGCTGTCAGGCGCTGGCATCGTCAGCGCAAAGTTCGTGACGGCCTTGCCTTGCCGAGCGTACAGGTCGCTGGCGATTTCTACCGCCAAGACGTTCCGGCTCCATCCGTTCTCCACGGTCTTGCGGACATAGAACAAGGCCTTGGTCATGTCGTCGCCACACTTGTCGATAATCAACATGTGATGTCCCCATGGCACACGCACAAGCAAATCTGCGATCGGACGCAAAGGCGGTTTATTGTGCGAGATATCCTGTTTTGCACATTCTGGATGTATGTCCGGATTATGAAGCTCTCTGCCTTTTGCGTTATTTTCAGCAAGTTGCTGAAAACAAGCATAAAGTTCGTAAAAGCGATGTGAATACC
>JBJEVW010000366.1:0-6582 GCA_051884735.1 Kiritimatiellia bacterium
GCCTTTTTGCGTGATTTTTTCGCGTTTTCTCGCTACTTTTGGGGGGAATATGTACAATACCCCCGCTGCCCACATCCGGAGTGAGTTTTCGGCTGAAACCGGAAGCAGGCTTCCTTCAGTTCTCCCAGCAGGAGACTGTTTCCTGTTCATTTATCTATTTTTCGGTGGGATTACGCCTGCCTTTCTGAGGATGACCCTATCCGCATGGCGCTTGAACTTCTCGCCGAGGAGAATCGGATCGAGCGTGACTTCGTTTGGAGGAATCTTCACGATGCCGAGTGCGTCCAAGAATTTCTTCCCGGGTTCGCCGAATTTCTCCACGAACGAATCATACGGTGTCCTATTGTCGAGGACGCTGCGCGTGTAGCTCGCGACATGGCTTGCGACGAGGTTGATATCGTCCTGCGTGAGCGTATCGAACGAGACACCGTGCAGTAGCACGCGCCTTTGTTCGCGGTGTTCGCGCTCGACGTGCGACTTCTGCGAGGAGCAGTAGGCATCGCAGTAGAACAGATGAATGCCGCGCGGCAGTCGTTTCGCCGGGTTGTGCTGCGGATCTGGCCTCCACTTTTCGGTCATGTCGGGGTCGGAAAACTCCGTTCCATTGTCCGTGAGGATCACGAAAAAAAGCTTTAGGAACAGTTCCGGTCCCGCCAGTTCCCAAAGCATGTTGAAGATGCGTGTACATGTCTGCGAGGACTTCCTGTCGCGTAGGAACATGAGCATGAGCCCGCCCGGCAAGATCATCGTAAAGAGGATCTTGCCACCGACACGTCCGACCACGGTGTCGAGTTCCGTCCATTCGTCTACTTCGTTGACACGGCAGAACTCCAGAAACGTCCTGTAGTCCCTTCCGGCGCGGCACATCGCGTTCGTCTTGGTCACCTTCCTTTTCTTCCTGGGCTTGCGGCTGCATGCCTCTGGGAGGTCTGCGCGCTTCACGTCGAAGAGTCCGCCTGCGATGTAGTCGTACACGGTTCGCTCCTTGACGGATTCGAACGCTTCCGGATTGTTCGCGACCACATTCCTCACTGACTGCCCTCTCATGATGCAGTGCGAGAGCAGCGCATTCGTCTTCGCGAGCGCCTCGGCGTTCGGATGGACTCCGACGCGCGAGTCGTGAAGAAGGCTATCCCTGTTTGCCTGCGCCCCGTCCGCAACATAGAGGCGCTTCATCATGGGGCATGTCTTGAAGCTCTGGCATCCATTGCAGACATGGGATGGGACGGACAGCCATTCGCATGTGCGCTCAACAAAGTCCGGGCAGACTTCGAAGCACCGTGACGTGCAGTTGAACGACCGCTTCGCGTCTCTGCCGTAGCCCTTGACGCGCGGGCATGCGTCGAAGAGTGCGCAGATGCGGTTCGAGCACCTATAGCCCTTCTCGCAGAGGATTGAGCGGTTGATGATTTCGTGGAGAATCGTGGACTTGCAGCGTCCCCTGTCTTTGGCTATTTGGGTCAGTTTCCAACGCAGTTGGAGGAGAAAGTCTATGCGCTTTCTGTCTTCGTTCGTCATTTGATTTGCCATATCAGCATACTTTTTATCTAGTTTGGAGGCTTCCCTCGACCGCACGCACGGTCGCCGGGATGCCGATGGCGCATAAGATATACCAGATCATCCGCTTCGCGAAAGTAAACGCACCTCCTTCCCATGGGAAGGTTACGTTTTTTTGATACCATCCATCACCCAAGATCCTGTCAACATCCACAAACCCTTATTGCGAAAGTAAACGCACCAAATCAGGTGCGTTTACTTTTGCAAACTACATGCACGAACCCGTTCTCGCTTTTTTTTTAAATAGATGTTGCAAGCATAATGACTTTTTGCTAAAGTGATGCCGTCAGTTTCAAGATACCTTGAAGCTGCCCCTAATTCGAAAATCAATTATCCGTAGTAATCATGAAACAAAAGAGAAACCTCATTCTCTCAGCAATAGCAGTCGCTGCAACCGTTTCGGTCGCTCCGGCTGTTGTTCTCCCAAAGGGTGATGTTGCATCTGAATGGTTTAAGATTGACTTCAATTCTTATTCCGTCAACTCGGCCGCTTCTGCCAACACAGAGGCCGCCGGGGCTTGGTCGTTTACGACCTCAGATACATCGCTCGTTGTTGCCGACACGGAAGGAACGCGCGGAAACTACCTCGATTTCGCCGGTTCCGAAAATCTGATGTTTACGCCGACGGCAACCGCCGAAACGATCGTTGCACAGACCGTCGTCGAGATGGATGTCTATCTCCACGGGTCCGCCACCGCGCCGGAAGTTCCGGACGGCAGTTTGACTGCCATCTATCTCGATACCTCCGCCGAAACGCCCGTTCTCAAAGGCTATCAGCCTAGCGATGCATCCTGGGTCGCCCTGTCCGGGTCCAGCATTGAGATTGTCGATCAGTCCTGGGTTACGCTCGGGGTCTACACCAAGAGCGACTACACGGCCGACATCACCGTCAACGGCACCATCGTCGGCAATGTCAAACTCGGCAAAAACACCACCAAAATCGAATCCATCTCCTTCGTCGGCGATGGCTACCTCGATAACTTCTCCGGCTCCATCCTCGAAGGCTTCAACCTCGATATCGCCCAAAGCGAAGAAGGCTCCGGCTCCTACGAAGTCGTCGATTCCGAAACGGGTGGAAAGAACCTCAAGGTTACCTTCAACAATGTTTTGGAGAACAACAAGACGCTCCGCTTCGTCAAGCTTGTCCAGAATGGCCAGTCCTCCATCTATCGCGTGAATGCGACCGATGCCGGCACTTGGGAAAAGATCCTGGCCGGTCTCGATACGGGCTCCATCACCGCCTTCTACGGCGATGATGTCTCCGCGATTCCTGAAGCATACAAACCCGAAATCAAGCCTGCTGTCATCGATGGTGTCGAGCAGCCCGCCATCTCGGTCGATCCAGAGACCAAGAAGGTCAACTTCGTCATCGCCAACGCCATTCCAGGCCTCTACTACAAACTGGTAAAGGTCGGTAGCGATGGCAATCCGATTGCGGAGGAGTCTTCGGTTCTGCTCGACAACGTGGACGAGAACGACTCCCCGATCTTCGGCGAAGTCGCAACAACATTCACGGTCGATGCCGACCCCGAGGAATGGGGTGTCGTCAGAGTCCGCTTCGTCGCTTCGGACGATGAAGAATAATTGACCGCATCAGAGAAGAACAAACCTTCTCTCCCACAACAAAAATCGCGTCGCTTCCATCTGGAATCGGCGCGATTTCTTTTTTCCCCTTTTTCATCATGCAAATACGCCCGGTATCTCCTTTCCCGAAAACAAATGGCCGACAACAAACTAGCGTTCCACACTCTTTCCTCTTACCAATCGAACAGGAATCATCTTCGTTTCTTTTCCATAGCCAAGTCGCCTATCCATCTATGATGTCCTTGCTCCACAAAGAAAACAAACCGATATCGACAACTCGTCCCGCCGCAAAAACAACGATTCTAGACACATCGTATTTTTTTTTGATTACCCCTTGACACAGGAAGCGGAAAGGAATAATATTATCTCGATTCACAACCAAATCAGTTGTGAATGCAACCACTGCAAACGGACACCAATTTCAAATTAACAACACATTCAAACGCAATCCAAAGGAGATCATCGTATGGCAAGCATTCATAAAGACATAACCGAATTGGTCGGCAATACACCGCTCGTTCGGATCCGCAACTTGAACAAGGGCGCGGCCGAAGTGGTCGTAAAGGTCGAATACTTCAATCCCGGCGGGTCCGTAAAGGACCGTATTGCATTGGCAATGATTGAAGCTGCCGAACAGGCCGGCGTCTTGAAGCCGGGCGGAACACTCATTGAACCGACCAGCGGAAACACCGGCGTCGGTCTCGCGCTGATTGCAGCCGTCAAAGGCTACAAGCTGATTCTCACCATGCCCGACACAATGTCGATCGAACGCCGTAAGCTCGTTGCCGCCTACGGAGCCGAACTCGTCCTCACCCCCGGCAAAGATGGCATGAAGGGGGCGATCGCCAAGGCAAATGAACTGCACGCCGCCACTCCGAATTCGCTCATCCCGCAGCAGTTCGAGAATCCCGCAAACCCTGAACGTCACTATCGCACGACCGGCCAGGAAATCCTGCGCGACACGGACGGCAAAGTCGATGTCTTCGTGGCTGGCGTCGGAACGGGTGGTACCCTCTCCGGCGTTGGCAAGGCAATCAAAGAGAAGAATCCTGCGGCAAAAGTCTTTGCCGTCGAACCGGATACCTCTCCCGTCCTCTCCGAAGGCCATGCCGGTCCTCACAAAATCCAAGGCATCGGCGCAGGATTCGTCCCGGCGACCCTCGACACCTCCATCTACGATGGCGTCATCCCCGTCTCGGCGGAGAATGCCGGTGCAACCGCACGCGCCGCAGCCAAGGATGAAGGACTGCTCGTCGGCATTTCCTCCGGAGCCGCCCTCTACGCCGCTCTGGAACTCGCCAAAAAGCCTGAGTATGCCGGCAAACGCATCGTTGCTCTCCTCCCGGATACCGGCGAGCGCTACCTCTCGACCTGGCTCTTCGAGTAGTTCTTCAATTACCCGCATCATGCGGATTCACCGGCCGTGCGTTCTCGCAGACCGGTTTCTATTTTCCCTCTGCCTGCGGAACGTGGGCAGATCATCGCCCGTGGCGTCCTCGCCACCCTCCCAACCGTCCGCGGTGGCTCACCGCCTCTGTTTTTCTTTGTGTTCTATTTCACGCGGCTCGGCTTTGAGGCTTTCGTGCGGCTTTGACTCACTGGCTATCGGGCCTCCCGCCCCCGCGGTGCCTCCCGTGCTACCTGCAAATAAAAAGCGAGTCCACAGGGACACCCGTGAACTCGCTTTCAGATCGGCAAAGCCCTCGAAAAGATTAGAGCTTTTCGAGAACGGAGTTGATGGCAATCTTGGAAACGCGGAACTTCACCGTGACTTTGGCGGGAATCGTAATCTTCTCGCCGGTCCGCGGATTGACACCATGACGCTTCTTGTTGTGCACAAGAACCAGTTTTCCGATTCGCGGAAGATTGAACCCGTGTTTGTCCTTAGCCCCTTCATAGGCAAGATCGGCCAACGAAGACAACACTTTTGCAACTTGCACCTGCGGGAGATTGGTCCGGTCGCTTAACGCACGGATAATCTGAACCTTCGTTCTGGGGTAATTTGTAGCCATAAATAGATTCGCTTTGGATTTGGAAAATAATGTAAAAAGCAACAGATATGGTTAGAATCTGAAACTGATTTATACCGAAATCGGTTTTCCTTGACAATATGAAAGAATGGAAAATAAATCGTTTTCCGCTTGAAAATGAAATTTTTCCAATCTTCGGCTACATATCATACACAATCCAAAGAAAAGAACAACACGAAAAAACAAACACCCTTATCCCGTTTTTTCAGGGTGATTTCTTCCGGAAACGAGTCACCCCCTTACAGTAAAGAGTCAACGATTGTTTCTCCGTCTCGCAAAATACGTAGCCTTTTCCAAATGGCGGCGCTCGGGAGGGACGAGCTTCTGCTCGTCCGCAGCATCATCGCGCACTCGGGCGTGTGGCGGGGCAGCGCGATGAGGTCGGGAGACGTTGCGGGCGTAAGGGTGGTAGGGCGCGATGTCCCCATCGCGCCGCCCGGGTATTGCGCAGGTGCGTAATGGTGTGCGTCGGCGCGTGTGCACGTGCGTGCGGCGGCGCGGTTCGCCCGCATGTGCGCATAGCGCGGGAGGGTCGAGCTTCTGCCCGTCCCTCCCGAGCGACGACGGTCGCAAGATGTTAATTTGCCCGTGGCGGCTCGCCACTGCGCCCTACACCGGCCGCCGGGCCTCCCGGCCCCGTGGCGGCTCGCCACCCGGCTGGCCGCTTCTTCACTTGCCCCGCTTCCACAATTTCGTTATCCTTTTCCCCATCGAAAACGCAGATCCATGCCAGAAGAAATCCAGCGACAAAACACAGATCCCCACCTTCCAATCCTCGATTCGAAGGAAAAAATCATCCAAGCCATTCTAGAACATCAGGTGGTGATCGTTCGCGGCGCTACCGGCTCCGGCAAAACAACGCAACTGCCGCAATTCTGCCTGGCCGCCGGATTGGCCGAAAAGGGTATGATCGCTTGTACGCAGCCGCGACGAATCGCCGCCGTGACCGTTGCCGAACGCGTTGCGGACGAATTGCGCGAAAATCGCAATCTGGTCGGTTGGCAACATCGCTTTGCACGCAATATGCCGCAAGGTGCGAAAATCAAGTTCATGACCGATGGCGTGCTGCTTGCCGAACTGCGCAACGACCCGCTCCTTCGCCGCTATCAGACCATCCTGGTCGATGAGGCTCATGAACGGAGCTTGAATATCGACTTCATTCTCGGCTGTCTCAAAAAGATTCTTCCGCGCCGCCCGGATCTCAAGGCCATCATCTCCTCCGCCACGCTCGAAACAAACGCCTTTTCCGAATATTTCGGCAATGCGCCCGTGCTGGATATTCCAGGCCGGACCTTTCCTGTAGAGGTTCGTTATTGCCCTCCACCCGATGACGAGGACGATCTCTCGGGCACGATTGTCCATGTTCTGGAGGAAATCCTGACAACATCCGACGAGGGCGATATACTCGTAT
>JBJEVW010000367.1:0-6547 GCA_051884735.1 Kiritimatiellia bacterium
CCTTTGTGGTTAAAATCGCGCGGCCAAGATAATCGGCTGTCGGGCCTCCCGACCCGCGCCGACAACCCGCGCACCGCGCATACCCGTTGCGGTAGGGCGCGATGTCCTCATCGCGCCGCCAACCCGCGCACCGCGCATACCCGTTGCGGTAGGGCACGATGATCGGCTGTCGGGCCTCCCGACTCGTGCCGCCAACCCGCGCACCGCGCATACGCGGGTTATTTGTTTCCCGCAGAGGACGCGGAGAACGCAGAGCCACCACACCCGCAAAGCCTCAAGATAAAAACACAAAGGAACACAAAGACCATTACCTTGAAAGGATAGGAACACAAAGGCGGTGAGCCACCGCGGGCAAAAGAAAAGCTACAATTTTCGGGTTTCAGAGTGCGCCCGAAGAAACAACAAAAATCTCTTTGTGGCTTTCTCTTCCCGTTTCCTCAGCCTTTGTGTTCCTTTGTGGTTAAAATCGCTGGCCAAGATAATCGGCTGTCGGGCCTCCCGACTCGCGCCGCCATCGCCGTACCTCTTTGCCGTGCCCCATGATAGCCCCTTTGTTGCGTAATCGTGTTTCTTCTTCAGTTCTGTGCGTAAAATCTCGCCAAAACGAAAACCTCTTGATTTTAAACAACATTTTCGTTTAGAATCGGGGCTGAATTGTCTCAAGTAGACGCCTCTGCGTTCAAACCGATTCCGCACATCCAACACATTCGTTCGGCGGCGGAAAACCTTGTTCATAGTTTCATTATGTACAAAATCATCCGTTCGTATTTGGCTATCTTTTTTGCGGCGCTGCTCACAGCCATTTCATATGAAATGTTCGTTTTTCCCAATCGCTTCGCGCCCGCCGGTATCAACGGCATTTGCACGATGGTGCAATATCTCACCGGATTCCATCTCGGCTACATGAGCCTCCTGATCAATATTCCATTGGCGCTTTGGTGCCTCTTCAAGGTGAGCCGGCCGATGTCCATCCGGAGTCTGGTCTTCATCTGCTTCGTATCCATCTGCCTCTTTGCCACCGAAGCCCTCGGCATCCAGTCTCTCGCCTATTCCACCGATACTGGAACAAGTACGCTTCTCGGACCCATCGTCGGCGGCATCATCATGGGCTACGTCTACTACATCCTTTGCTGTTGCGGCTCGTATTCGGGCGGCATCGATTTTGTTTCCGCCATCATTCGCCACAAAGATCCGTCCATCAAGTTTTTCCGCGTCACCTTTTGGCTGAATTGCATCATCGCCGGTGCCAGCTACTTCGTTTACGGAAAACAAATCGAACCCGTCCTCCTTTGCATCCTCTACTGTTTCTTCAATTCCGCTGTCGGTTCGCACTTGCTGCAGAGAAACCGCGCCGGAGTGGCATTCCAAATCGTTACCGACAAGCCGGACGAACTGTCGACAGAATTGATCGCCCGCCTCCGTCACTCCGTCACCATGCTGCAAGGCCGCGGAATGTATCGCGGCGAACCTGTCGCCGTCCTTTTCTGCGTCGTGAACATCGGCCAGCAATATGCCCTTTGCGAAATTCTCCGGAAATACCCGCGCTCCTTTGCCGTCGAAATGTCCGCCTCGAAAATCCTCGGCAACTTCCACCATATTTCCAAAAACGGTGAAGAAATCCAGGAATGGCTGGACGCCGGCGACCTAAAGACGGAATAGCCTTGCCTCCCTCCTCGATCGCGCGACATCGGCCGTCGGGACTCCCGCCCCACCGCTCGACCGGCTCGTCCCTCCCGGCCTTTGTGTTCTTTTACGCGCACCATCGCCGCGTACCTTGGCGGCCTCCAGGGCTGACGAATAAAAGTGGTATTCTTCTCACGACCGGGAATGGAGAGTCAATTTCACTCGTCGGCATGAAAACGCAAGATGAAATCGTCAGGTTTTTGGCGAAGAAGCCGAGGATGACCCGCGGAGGACTGTCCGTCAAGTCTGTCGGCAAATCCGGCAGAAAGTCCTACAATCTCCAGTATCGAAGAGGTGGAGCATACTTCGTGAAGAACGTCTCCGCCCTCGAACTTCCGTATCTGGAGGAATCGACTTCGATCTTGCCGTAATCGACGATTGGGAAGGTTGTGGCGATGCTCCGCATTGCAGTATCGTAGTCTTTTGCAGCCATCCGTCGGCGTCTCGTTTTTCCTCTGCCGGAGACTGGCGCTGATTGTCGGTTGTTGAATACTCAAGCACTGCTGGCGAATGACTAAGGCAAATCAACGCGCGCCAGCGAGGAAAGTCGCCTTTTCATTCGTCGCCCCTGCTCCAGCCGCTCATTCGGTTGACGAATGATGCGGCGAAACATATACTTTTGCCCCATTATTGAATCCCCCATCTACCGTTCATTCCCATGTCAAGACAATTTTCCGTAGCCGTTGCCGGTGCTACTGGCGCTGTTGGCGTCGAAATGGTTCGCATGCTCGAACAGCGCAATTTTCCGGTTTCTTCCTTGAAGCTCCTGGCCTCCGCCCGTTCCGTCGGCAAGAAGATGACCTTCCGCGGCGAAGAAATTGCGGTTGAAGAAATGACGGAAAAATCCTTCAAGGGCGTCGATATCGCACTTTTCAGCGCCGGCGGCGATATTTCCAAGAAATTCCGCAATGCCGTCGTGGATGCCGGTTGCGTCATGATCGACAACTCCAGCGCCTTCCGTATGGATGACGACGTTCCTCTCGTCGTCCCCGAGGTCAACCCTGAGGACGTCCGTTGGCACAAGGGCGTAATCGCAAATCCCAATTGCTCCACCATTATCATGCTCGTCCCCGTTGCGCCGCTTCACCGCGCATTCGGTCTCAAACGCCTCGTCGCCGCTACCTACCAAGCCGCCTCCGGCGCCGGTGCCAAGGGCATGAACGAACTGCTCACCCAGACCCGCGACGTTCTCGACGGCAAACCCGCCATCCGAAAAGCCTTTGTCGATCAAATCGCTTTCAACGTCTTCCCGCATATCGACGTCTTCAAAGACAATGGTTACACGAAGGAAGAAATGAAGATGATGAACGAAACGCGCAAAATGCTCCATACGGATGAAATCCGCATCAGTTGCACCTGCGTTCGCGTTCCCGTCCAGCGCGCCCACTCCGAATCCCTCAACCTGGAATTCGAGAAAAGCGCAACGCCCGATCAGGTTCGCGAAATTCTTTCCAAGGCTCCCGGCGTCATCGTCGTGGACGATCCCGCCAACAACCGCTACCCGGTTCCAATCGAGGCCGCCGGACATGGCGAAGTCCTCGCCGGACGCATCCGCCAGGATATCTCCCAGCCCGGCAACAAGGGAATCGACATGTTTGTCGCCGGTGACCAGCTCCTCAAAGGCGCCGCCTACAACGCCGTTCAAATCGCAGAACTTCTCTAGGCTCTCTTCCCGGCTCACTCGCGCCAACGACCGCTTGCATCCCAAAAGGATGCGCGGTCGTTTCATTTTTCCGTTTCCGCAAGTTGGCTGGACCGGATTCGCCTGTCGCAATCCCATCCGTCTTCCCGCCCGAAATCCCCTGCGCATTTGCGCTCTGTTGCCCTGTTCGGTAAAATGAACCCGCCGGAGAAACCTTCCGCACGTTTTCCGCCTCTTCCGCATCCCATGCAAGACTACTCGTCATTCCTTCACCCCATCCTTCCCGATGCCGATGCCATCCATACCGTCCTCTTCTCGGTCGACAGTCTGGAAAAGCAACCCGTCGGAAACTTGGACGCATGGTTGACCGCCTCCGAACTTGCCGAATATCAAGCCTTTTCAAACGGGAAACGCAAACGCGAATGGCTTTCCTCCCGCATCGCCTTGAAGGCCGCCCTTCTTCGCGATGGCATCATCCGCCGCCCTCTCGACGTCTCGATTCGCAAAAACCCCGCCGGAGCCCCCCGCCTGGTCATCTACGAGCCGGATACGCTCCGCTATGCGGAAATGGCCTGCTCCATTTCCCACTCCGGGAGCTATGTCGTCGTTTCCTACGCCCTCTCCCGCAAAATCCGGATCGGCGTCGATATCGAACACCGGACCTGGCGTCTTATGTATATGCGGCGCAAGTTCGTCGCGCCCGATGATCAAATGCTCGACAAAAACGATAACACCGGAGACGCTACCGTGCTCTGGACTTTCAAAGAGGCACTTTCCAAGCTCCTCGGCGTCGGATGGGCTGCCGGATTCCGTTCCCTCGTTTGCCGCGAAACCTCTCCCGGTTTTTGCGAACTCACGGACGGCATGAATGGATCCTATCAAGGCCGCTACTGCTGGTTCGGCCGCTATGCCATTTCTCTCGTCTGCGAAATCGCGGAAAAACAGCCGAACCGTCAGCCCCGTCAGAAACGGCCCCTCTTTGAACGCCTGCAACGCTTCCGCCGCCTCTCGCTCCTGCGTAAACGCCATGCGTCAAACGGAACATGACGGGCGACGGCATGATGGTTCGCGTCTGGAGTGATCCGACTTTTCAAACGCCGTTGCCGGGAAAAAAGAAATTCTCCGCTCTCTACCGAACGGAGAATCACTGATGGTGCATCCGAAAGGAGTCGAACCTTCATGCCCTGGGGGCACAAGTACCTGAAACTTGCGTGTCTGCCATTCCACCACGGATGCGCGTTTCGAAAAACTATCCCAAAAAACGTCTTTTCTGTCAAGCCAAATTTCTAAATATCCTCGCCAAGGGTTTTGCCGGGGGCGGTGCCATCCGCCCCCACCGATCGTCGGGGCTCCCGACCGGTACATGACGCCTTTTCCCGATTTTGTTACACTTCTGGCATGAATCCATACACACTGAAAATCAAACGCCTTGTTCCAGATGCCGTTCTCCCCGCTTTTGCCCATCCGGACGATAGCGGAATGGATCTTTGCGCTACCGAAAACGCCGTGCTCAATCCCGGCGAAAGGGCGTTGATTCACACCGGCCTATCCTTCGAGCTTCCGCCTTCCACCGAACTGCAACTCCGCCCGCGTAGCGGCCTCGCAATCCGCAACGGAATCTCCATGGTCAATACCCCCGCCACCATCGATGAGGGATATCGGGGTGAGGTTTGCGTGATTCTCGTCAATCTCGGCTCCGAACCCTTTGCCGTCAAAAAGGGAATGCGCATCGCCCAAGCCGTCCTTTGCCCCGTCATCCGCCCGCAAATCATCGAAGCCGATTCCCTCTCGGAAACCGTTCGCGGAAACGGCGGCTTCGGTTCGACTGGCGTTTGATTCACTCTTCCATTGTCCTTCTTTTCTCGCCATGTTCCACGCATCTTTTCTGCAAATCGCACTCATGCTTGCCGGACTCGTCCTCGCCGTCATGATCCACGAAGTCGCTCATGGCTGGGTCGCCTTCCGTTGCGGCGATCCAACCGCGAAAATCATGGGCAGATTGACGCTGAATCCTCTGAAACATATCGACAAATACGGCAGCATTATCGTTCCGGCCGTCCTTTTGCTCGTCAACTCCCCCGCCCTGTTCGGATGGGCAAAACCGGTTCCCATCAATCTCAACCGGTGCCGGAATCCAAAAGACGCGCTCTTTCAGGTTTCAATCGCCGGACCAATGTCCAACCTGTTGCAGGCGATTCTCGCCCTGCTGATGCTCAAACTGACGAATCAGGCAATCCCCTGGTTTTCGTTCTTTTTGATGTGCTATGCGCAAACCAATATCATGCTCATGGCATTCAATCTCATCCCCATTCCTCCGTTGGACGGTTCCCGGGTTCTTCTTTCCTTGCTTCCCCCGCAAGGCCAAGCCGTCCTCCTTCGAATGGAACGCTACAGCATGTTCATCCTCGCAATCTTTCTTTTTACAGGCGTTTTGGATCCATTTCTTCGTGCCATCCAAAATGGATTTTGTCAGCTCGCATTCCGTTTTCTATCCTAGTCGCCCCGGTTCTTGCAATGGATGTCCATAGCACGCTCGCCGAACAACTCGCCAAAGGACGCACTCCTTACGGACTCGCCCGTTGTCGCATCTTCGAACGTCCCGGCGATTTCATGGAAACGTCCCCTTTTGGCGAACGAATTCATCCCGTCACCGGCGAGCACATCTCCCATCACGGCGTAGATGGCGCCGTCTGGACCGGCATGGCCCTCGGCGAGAGCGAAATCATCGCCCCCCTTCCCGGAATCGTCCTTGAAGCCGTTGACGGCATTTCCGGATTTTCTCGCGAATTTCCCCGCGGCAACTACGTCATTCTCGACCACGGGAACGGACTTCAAACCCGCTATTTCCATCTCGAATGCGGCTCCGTTCGCGTTCGCCCGAATGATTCCGTCCAAACCGGTGCACGTCTCGGTTTTATGGGGAAAACCGGTCTGGCGACCGGCGAACATATCCATTTCGAACTGTGGCGCAACGGCGTCCCCGTCGATCCCGCCCCCTTCTTGAAAATACCGCCAGATAATCAAGATCCGATGCTCTGATTCGGCTTCCAAGGCGGTTGTCGTGTACCATTTTGCCGTCGGGCCTCCCGACCGCTCGTCCGACTCGGTGCGCACGGCCTATGTGGCATGGCTCGGGAGGGACGAGCTTCCGCTCGTCCGCAGCACCCACGTGCGTCGCACACGAACCAATCCTAAAATAACTTACGCGGCTTTGCGGTGCGC
>JBJEVW010000368.1:0-6546 GCA_051884735.1 Kiritimatiellia bacterium
TTCCCGCAACACCCCAAACGACCATACCTATGGCCTAAATTGAAGAGATACGGCTAATCTTTGCGTTTTTCCTGCGGACAAAGATTGGGACAACTGGGACGGATGGGACTTTTGGGACAGTTTTCACGCACCATTGCCCCATCGAACTCCGAAAAACCGGGATAAGGGTACGGATGAAAAGCAGGGGGGCGAAGCGAAAAAAAAAGAAACACCCTCCCGGCGGAAACGGGGAGGGTGTCGACCCGGAGACGGAGAAAAGAGCGGGTGTGATTATTTCTCGGGCTGCACGTAGGTCACTTTTCCAGGGCGGGTTCCGTTGATATAGACTTCAACGCGACGATTTTCGATATTGCCCTTGGAAGGATCGTTCGAGGCCTTCGGATGTTCGAAGCCGTAGCCGATCGATTTGAGCCGGGAGGCGTCGATCCCCTTGTCGGCGAGGTACTTCAAGACGGCTGCGGCGCGGCGTCCGGAGAGCTCGATGTTGTAGTTGCGCTTGGATGTCGCGCGCTGGTCGGCATGGCCTTCGATGACGGCGGTCGCGTTCGGGGCGTCGCGGAGAACGGCGGCGACCTTGTCGAGTTGTTCAAAGAACTCGGGTTTGATGACGTCGGAATCGGTGTCGAAGTTGATCTTCAGCTCGAAGAAGAGGCGATCGTCGTTTCCATTGAGCGGATCGGTCTTGTCGATCAGGACTTCGTGACCATCGCGGACACCGCCTTTGTCGGTATCGGGATCGAGGGGGTTGGTCTTGAATTGAAGGACTTCGGCGCCATCGCTCAGCAGGTCGTAATCGGAGTCGGGATTAAGCGGGTCTGTCTTGTATTTTTTGACCTCATCGCCATCGGAGAGACCATCGCCATCGGTATCGGGGTTGAGCGGATTGGTCTTGTAGGTATGCACCTCTTCGCCGTCTTTGAGGCCATCGCCGTCGGTGTCGGGATTGGTGGGATCTGTTTTGTAGGTCTTGACCTCATCGCCGTCAATCAAGCCATCGCCGTCGGTATCGGGATTGGTGGGATCGGTTTTGTAGGTCTTGACCTCCTCGCCGTCCTTGAGGCCGTCGCCGTCGGTATCGGGGTTGAGCGGATCGGTTTTGAAGGTGTAGATTTCTTCACCGTCCTTGAGGCCGTCGCCATCGGTATCGGGGTTATGCGGATCGGTCTTGTAACGGTTGATTTCGTCCTCGTCCGTAAGGCCATCGCCATCGGAGTCGAGCGGAGGACGGGCAGTAGGATCGTCATCGATCAAATCGGCCGAGAAGCGGTAGATGAAGCCGACGTCGAAGGTCTGGTTGAATTCGGTGTTGTAGCCGGCCAGATCGATACGGGTATCGAGACGCAGCGTCCAAGAGTCGTTCAAGTGGTACATGATACCGCCGCCGGCGCGCAGCGCAAGGCAGTAGTCGGAATCCATGACCTGCTTTCCGTAGGTGCTGAAGCCGACACCGGCAATCAGGTACGGATCGATGCGGTCGAACGAAGAGAAATGGAACATGGCATCGCCGTACAGCTGGAGACCCCAAGTATCGCCGAAGCCGGTATCGCCCTTGGAGTAGGAGACGGGTTCGGTGGTTTCGACCCACTTCCCGTCGACCTTCTTGGTATAGCCGCCGACGTTCTCGTCCAGTTTCGGAGCAATCAGCAAGGAGGCTTCGAAAGACCACCATTCGGAGTAGTCGTAACCGAGACGGAGCGTAAAGTACGCGCCGTCCTCGAGGCCTTCGTCCCCTTCAAAATTCAAAAGACCGATACCGGGGCTGATGTACCAACGGCCAAAGTCGGAGTCTTCGAGTGGCTCGGCAGCTTTTGGTTCAGCCGCCATCAGAAGCGAAGTTGCGGTCACGCCAACGGCGATGGCCGACAAAAACTGGAATGTGGATTTATTCACGAGAAGATCCTATCGAATACGGAGTCCAATAAAAAAAGTGGCAGAGTTTCACGCACGACAAAAGGGTAGCATTTCCCGCGTACAATGAAAAGGGGGAAAAATCGAGGCTTCGCGCATCGTTGTGGAGCAACAAACCATGATTTCGGCGGAAGTCGTTGAACATAGAGCGCCTGGCGTTGTAATCTGTGAACACCATCCCTCATTGGCCTTTGAAGGTTCCGGGGGGGGAGAAAAACCGCCTCCGAAGGGAAACTTCGGAGGCGGCCGGGTCACACACAGCCCCTCACCCGAGGGACTTTTTTTCCGGGGGCACAAACCCGGAAAATGGGTTGTTATTCGGTTACGAAGATCTGGAAGCCGGCGTATGCATCGTTATTGTGCTCAGCCAAATCCATACCTTTGAGCTCGTCTTCGCGAGAAGCGCGGAGGCCGATCGTCTTCTTGATGACGAAGAACATCAGCAAGCCGAGACCAAATGCCCAGACGCAAGCGGTACCGGCACCGGCGAGCTGGACGAGGGTCTGATGCCAGCCTCCGCCGTAGAACAAGCCGGTATTGGCTTCGCCGGTTCCAAGGATTGCTTCGGCGCCGAACAGACCGGTAGCGATCGTTCCCCAGACACCATTTACGCAGTGGACCGAGACGGCACCGCACGGATCGTCAATCTTCAGGACGCGCTCAATGAAGAGGCAGGAGCTGACGACGATCACACCACCGATGAGACCGATCAAGAGCGCAGCAGGAAGCGTGACATTATTGCAGGGAGCGGTAATGGCCACGAGACCGGCGAGAGCGCCGTTGAGGGACATGGAGAGATCGGGCTTCTTGAACAGGATCCACGACATGATCATGGCCGAGGCGGCGCCACCTGCGGCGCCAAGGTTCGTGGTCATGGCGATACGGGAGATCGAACCATTGCCGGCAACGGTCGAAGCGGGGTTGAAACCGAACCAGCCGATCCAGAGGAGGAAGACGCCGAGCGTTGCGAAGACCATGTTATGGCCGGGAATGGCAACGGGCTTTCCGTCCGGACGGTATTTGCCGATACGCGGGCCGAGCATGATGGCACCGGCGAGGGCGATCCAGCCACCGACCGAGTGAACGACCGTGGAACCGGCGAAATCGATGAATCCGAGATTGGAGAGCCAGCCGCCGCCCCAGGCCCAGTGGCCGTAGATCGGGTAGATGAAGAGCGAGATCAGCACGGAGTAGACAAGATACGCCGTAAACTTCGTGCGTTCGGCAACGGCGCCGGAGACGATTGTCGCGGCGGTGGCGGCGAACATGGTCTGGAAGAACATGTACGTCCAATCCCACGATTCCGACATGCCGTGTTCATCGGGGGTAAACGTCATGCCGAAGCCTGTCAAGCCGCAGAAGCCGCCGGAAGCGGCATCGCTGCCAAACATAAGGGCATAGCCGACGAGGAAGAACGCGATGGAGCCCATGACGAAGTCGAATGTATTCTTCATCATGATGTTCGCGGCGTTCTTGGCGCGCGTCAGACCGGTTTCCACCATGGCGAAGCCGGCCTGCATGGCGAAGACCAAAATGCCGCCGATGAGCGTCCAGACGACGTCCAGGTTGTATTGCACGAGTTCAGGTGTCATTGTTTCGGGATTCATCCGATTGCCTCATTTCCTTTTTCGCCGGTGCGGATGCGAATGCATTCTTCCATCGGCAGAACAAAAATTTTACCGTCTCCGATTTCGCCGGTGCGGGCACCGGCAACGATGGCATCAATGGTCGGTTGCACGAAATCATCATTGACGCCGATTGCGATCCGGATTTTCTTCAGAAGCGTCACTTCCGACATGACGCCGCGGAATGATGTTTCATGGCCACGCTGTTGCCCGCACCCCAGTGCGTTTGTAACGGACATCTTGTAGATGTTTCGTGCATACAGCTCTTCCTTCACGGCAGTCAGCCGTTCCGGTTTGATGTAAGCGATAATCAGTTTCATGGATTCTCTTGGGAGATAGGTTTATCGTTCGAATGACGAGCGGATGCCTATCTGAAGCAAATGGCGTGCCAAAGATCATTCTCCTTTCATAACGTATTGAAAAATGTAGAGATATGAGTTTGCGCAACGAACCGGGAGAATTTTTTATTGTTACAAAATTGTAATAAACAGAGGGAAAGGGTGAAACGATTTTGCCGAATTTTGCATAGATGGTGGAGTTTGGGTGATGGGATATGGTAGGATTCCGGCATGGTGCGAAATGTTCTTTTCATTTTCTTGTTCTTGGCTTTTCCGGTGTTTGGCGCGAGTCCGCTTTCATCGACACGCGGGCTTGTATCGGTTTTGGGAAATCGGCTTTACGAGGATAACATGCCGGTCCGGTACGCCTGTGCAGCGGGCGTAGGGCTTCCGTATGGCATTGAGGAGCCGGAGGCGCTTGAGACCGCTTGCCAGGAGTTGGCGGAGCGGCTGGTGCGCAATGGGTTCAACATGGTGCGGATTCCCGACTTGGTCGTGCCGGGGGGCGATGCCGAAACACGCGAGAAGGAGCGAGTCCAGAATTTTTTCATATTGGCGTGCAAGCGCAACCGGATCAAAATCTGGGCGGAGGTTTTGTATCCGGTTTCGGTCGTTCCGACGCCGGAACAGGTCATGCTGATGGACGATCCGAAGACGCATGATGAATGGACGAATGCGGTTGTTCAGGCATCGACGGATTTGAATTTCGGAGATATCCGGCTGGCGGCGGCATGGGATCATCGCATCGAGATTCTGTACCAGCGGCGCATTCGGCAATGGGTGCAAGCCTTTAACGGGCAGACGGGACTTCGCCGTTGCGAGGATCCGGTTTACGGGCTTTTTTCCTTCACCCAGTTTTGGTGGAAGGATATGACGGCCAAGTCCCGTGCCGCGTTGCCCGGCTTTTTCGAGCAGGAGCTGGCCGACGTGTGGAATCGCTGGTTGTTCAACCGGTATGGGAGCGATGAGAAAATCAAGGAGCAGTTTGGCGGGCTGGCGGATGGCGAGTCGATCGAGACGCGTTCGGTTGCCTGGCAGCTTGAACCGGCGGAAAAGCGCAGGATTGAGCAATCCCGTTTTCTGAATGATTTGCTTGGGAACCACCTCAATCTTTTGCTGACGACCTTCGACACGTCCGGACTGGTTGTGATGCAAGCGCCGCGTGTGGTTCGCTACAGTGCGAGCCAGAGCATCCAAAAGTATTCGACGGTCCGTTGGATGGATTCGTCGGCTCTCCAGAAGAATCTTTCGAAACAAGAGATTCCGGACGATCAGCCGGTTGTCTTCAATGCGGATGATGCGGCTACACCTGAGAAAGCGGTGGAAGCGGTGATTCGTGCCGTCGAGGCGAAGGCTTCGATTCTCGCGCTTCCGTGCGGAAACAATCCGGAGGCGTATGCCGATGCGGCACGGGCATTTCGTGCGGCTGCCGACTCCGCATCTCCGCCGGCGACGGCAATCCGGGACTATTTTTCCGGCGAAAAGGCGATGCTCGATCTTCCCGGATTGTCCATGGGAAGAAGTCTGAAAGGAATGACGAACGGGCTTGAGACGCTGCCGTTCCAGGAGCAAAAAGACGGAGCTCCGGCCGGCTTCCCCTCCAATCCGCGCCAAGCGTATCCCTTTTACCATCCGGAGAATCGCGTGGTGGCGGTGCTGTTTCCCTCTACCTCGTTTTCCGATCCGGCGAACATAGGGGCGCTGCCGAAAAATCCGCACCAGGCGTTTTTGTCGGCGGAGGCCGTTTCGATTGGCTTGGCGGTCTACTATCCGGAAGGGAAAGAAGGTGGGGGCAAGGCACCCGATTTCCGGTATTCGGTATGGTCCAATCCTTCAGGCGACGCGATTTCCGTCCAGGCTTCGCTTTGCGATGCAGAAACGGGCGAGGCCATTCCCTTTGTGATGGAGGTATATGGTCCGGGGATCAACAAACGCCGGTTTTTGCGATTGCCGGCGGAGGGGGCGGACCGGCAAGCGCCGGTTTTTCCGGAATCGGGGCGCTATTGTGTTGTTGCAGAGCAAGGTGCCTGTTCCTTGCAGTTTGGCGACGAGGTCATCCGGATCGGGCGCAATATTCTGGCTCCCTAGCGGATCAACCGGAAAGAAACAGACAACGGCATCTGCGCAATTGCGCGAATGCCATTGTCTGTTTTTGCGGGGTCTCCCCGGAGGAAGGGGGTCTTTAGTCGATGCCGACGGCGGCGCGTGCCTTATCCAGCGTAATCCGGGCCTGTTTCCGGGCGCGTTCCGCCCCGGCCGCGAGGATTTCCTTTACGGTTTCGGGGTGGGCGGCGAGTTCCGCACGGCGTTCGCGGAAGGGGGCGAAGATTTCGTTGAACAAGCGCAGCAGCTCTTTCTTTGCCGTTCCGTATCCATAGCCGCCGGCGCGGAAATTCTTAGCCATTTCCTCTGCCTGTTCGGGAGTCGCGAGGAGTTTGTAGATTTTGTAGATGTTGTTGGTTTCGGGATCTTTCGGGGCTTCGAGCGGCGCGCAGTCGGTGACAATTCCCATGATGGCCTTTTTGATTTCGGCCGGGGTTCCGGAGATTTGGATTGTATTGCCGTAGGACTTGCTCATTTTTTGGCCATCCGTTCCGGGAACGATGGCAACGGCTTCCGGGATATAGGGCTCGGGGATTTTAAATGTTTCGCCGAATTTCAGATTGAATTTCGTG
>JBJEVW010000369.1:0-1594 GCA_051884735.1 Kiritimatiellia bacterium
TAGGCGTATGCGATGCGCGATCCGTCCGCGTACCGCTTCGCCGTGTTCACGCCGCAAGCGGGATCGAATTCCCATTGCGTCTCGTCCCATGTCGCACCGCTATCGCGGGTGGTGAAGCCGCGCGTCTTGCGTCCGGCGGAATCAAAGGCGGATCGAATGTGCATGAACAATCTCGGTCTCTTCTTCATCCCCATTCATTACGATAATCCTTATAATCGAACGACTTTCACTCTCCGTACAAAATAATACACAAAACGTCTTTTTTTCTAAAAAATATGCATTGCCCCCAATAAGGCGATTGCAATAATTCGCGATTCAACCGTTCATTCATCATTCCTACCTCAATGTCAAGATTAATGCCAAATTCTGATTTCAACATTGCCTTTTCTGTTGGTTGAAATAAAACATCCTCACACACTTTACCAGTTGATAATTCTTTATCAAGCAACAATGGTAACACTCGTGAAGCATCGGGAATAAAGCAGCAAACGCGATACGCGCTAGGCCCCGGTGGACTCATAAATGAGTTCTTCGTGATTATCTCGCCATGCCATAACATGTTTGTGCAGCATGACAAAGCCGGAATCCGTTTTATAATGGATGACACGTCTCTGCGCCAGATCGACGATAGCGCTCTGTCCTTACATCCGAAGATAACGAACAAACTTGGTACAACAATAAGGCTTAGCATTCTTGATTTCATGTTTATCTTCCTCTTGCGCGTGAGCGTCCAATTGACCATCTTCGAATAGATCCAACCTCCATTTCGCCAATAGAACCCCGTTCCCAATCCACTATCAAGGGTATACTTCCACGTGTTGTAAATGATTTTGCCCAGCCCAAAACTTCAAATCGGCCATTTTCATTATCAGATGCACCTGTTGCAATGTCAAAAGCTCCTTTGTTAAAATTATATCTGTCTATGGCATGAATGGTTATTTTCATTGAAAACTTGTTTTTGCAGTTATACACTTGCGCCTCTCCCCAAAGAGAATGGCCTCCGATAGCTTTTTGCCAATTTTCAGTAGTAGGGTATTTGTCCGCATTTCCTGCGTCGCTTGACATCTTAAATTCGCATATTCCATTCTTCGCCAGACGCTCGGCTTCTCGTTGCGCTTCTATGACTGCGTTTTTCACCGATGTAGCAATGCCAGAGTCTTCTCGATATGCTTTAACATAATCCACAGTCATCGGCGTCCCCGTTCCCTCAAGATAATGCTGGTACAGTAATGTTCCATCTTCAAGATGTCCAATAAGTCTTGCACCGTTAAGCTTTGTTTTCCACTTTACCCAATTACAGTAATCCCCAAATGTTGCTTTGGCATTAGGGTCGTAAGGGAAATCGTTGTCAAAGGCAATGAGAGGCTCGCCGTGCCATCCTAACTTGTAGGTGCGCCATCCGAGCGGATCAAATAAAATAAATGAATTGTTGTATAGAAAATGGTACAAGTTCACTCCGCCTTCTTCTTCGATGGGGTCGCGGTTGAGCCAGCGCATGAGGACGGGATGGTAGAAGCGGTAGCCGTAGTAGTAGAGACCGGTTTCCGGGTCGAGGTATTTTGTCGAGAAGCGGTGGCGGAAGAAATCGGCAAGC
>JBJEVW010000370.1:0-6439 GCA_051884735.1 Kiritimatiellia bacterium
CCCCATCGCGCCGCAGTGTAATGCGCACGGGCGGCATGGCCGGTAGGGCGCGATGCTTGGCCGCCGGGCCTCCCGGCTCGCGCCCTATACCGCAACGGGACGTGGGTGTGCGTCGGCGCGTGTGCCCGGGCGTGAGCGTGGCGGCGCCACCGGTTAGTCTCGTGCGAAACTCAGGCAGAGGATGCGCCCTGCGCCGGCGGCCCGGAGCGGGCATGCGCAGGCATCGAACGTCGCGCCCGTTGTCATGACGTCATCAACGAGCAGAATTGTCTTGCCGTAGATCAAAGGCGCGGCGTTTTTGGCTAGGGAAAAGGCGTTTCGCATATTGTTCCGCCGTTGGGCGGCATTCATAAAAGTCTGCGTCGGCGTATTCCGGTTGCGGCGGAGAAGCGCGGGCTCCATCGGAACGCCGAGTTTACGGGCGAGCGCGCCGGCAAGGAGTTCCGCTTGATTGTAGGTGCGGCGGAAGCGGCGCAGAGAGGAGAGCGGAACCGGAAGAATCAGATCGGGTATTTCGTCCCCGAAGGAAGCGATCCATGCGGCATGCAGGTAGTCCGCCATCGGTTTGGCGATCCATGCGGCATGATGGTATTTGAGGGCGTGGACGAGGATTCTGGCGGGACCTTGGAAGGCGACGGCGGAACGGGCGACGTCGAAGTGCGGTTTGTGTTCGCGGCATTGCGGGCAAACGGGGGCGACTGTCCCGGCGGCCGTTTCCGATTGGAGGATATCGCCGCCGCAGATGGCGCAAACGATCTTCAGGGAGCGAATGGGAAGGGTGGTGCGGCAGTTTTCGCAAATCGACTGTCTGCCGGGTGTTTTGCAAATGATGCAAGAAGACGGGTAGACGAGATCGAGAATCGCGGTGCGAATGCGATGGTGCAGGAGCTCGAGGCTATGGCTGGACAAGCGCGGTAATCGCATCGACGGTACGGGCAAGGGCACCGCGGGAGGCGGCGACCGTTTGTCCGGCACGCTGTCCGATGGCGATGCGTTTTTCGGGATGATCGAGCCACTCTGCGAGAGCCGGCAGAAGATCGCCGGCGGAGGCAAGTTCGCGGATGGCGCCGGCTTTGCGGAAGATTTCCATGACCGGAACGAAATTCTCGGTATGCGGTCCGCAAAGAACGGCCTTTGCGAAGGACGCCGGCTCGATCATATTCTGTCCGCCGACATTTGGATTGAGCGTTTTACCGACGAAAACGATATCCGCCTGCGAGTAGAGCGCGAAAAGTTCTCCGGTCGTATCCACGAGCAGGATTGGGGCGGCGGAATCGGCAACAGGGCTGGTGACAGGGGCGTCCGGACGGGAACGGCGGATGACGGAATAGCCGTTTTCCGCGAGTTCCTTGGCGACCTCGCTGCCGCGTTCAAAGTGGCGCGGCACGAGAACAAGGCGCAGATTCGGATGCTTTCGGGAGAGGGTGCGCCAGACGTTTGCGAGGGCGAGTTCCTCGCCAGGCCATGTCGAACCGCCGAGGAGAATCAGATCTTTTCCGGGCGTCATGCCGGCGACGGAAAGCGTTTCGATGGCGGCGGCGGTTTTGGCGGCGGATGGCGGCGCAATATCGAATTTGACCGATCCCGAGACGTGGATGCGATCGTCTGGCGCTCCGGCGGCGAGAAGGCGCGAGCGGTCGAGCTCCGACTGGACGAGAATGGTATCGAAGCAGTGGAGGACGGGCCGGAAGAAAAAGCGCAGACGGCGGTAGCCGGGCGCAGAGTGGTCGGAAACGCGGCCATTGGCCAGCAGAAGAGGAATTTTGTGGGCGTGGACGGCGCGCAGGAGATTGGGCCAGAGTTCGGTTTCCGTGATCACCATTGCCGAAATCTTGGCGATGGAGAGCATGCGGCGCACGCAAAGCGGAAAATCGACGGGCAGATAGACGAGAACATCGTCCGGGCCGACGATTTTTTCGCAGACGGCACGGCCGGTCGAGGAGGTTGTCGAGAGGACGCAAGAGAACCCTGGCGTGCGGCTACGTAATTCGCGGATGATCTGGCCGGCGAGATTCGCTTCGCCGACGGAGACGGCGTGGATCCAGACGCGCGGCTTTTCCGCCAGGCGGCGAGCCGTTTCGGGGTCGTATTTGCCGAACCGTTCAGCGAAATGCGCCCGATATCCGCCCCGTTTTTTCATGCGGAGCAGGAAATGCGGCAACAAGGCGAAGTAGGCGATGGCGAAGAGAAAATTGTAGACAAACCAGCGCATGGCGAATCAAGAAAGAGGAACGGAGGGCTTTGCACCGGGAATCGTATCGGCAAGGGGGAGGACGGGATAGCCGTCCGGGCCCATTTGTTCAAAAGCATAGATCCGGTTTTCGGGGCGATTGATCCAGACATAGGCCTGTCCGTTTTTCCAGCGGCGTGCCATGAAGCGGTCGCTATGGTGTTCGCGGGGTGCGGAGTAGCGGATCAAGAGACCCTCGTGGGAGGATATGGTGCAAGGCGTGGAGGAAATCCAGTCGATGCCGTTGCCGCGCACGGCGGTGTGGTAGAACTGTTCGAGGGACTGTTTTTCGAGGTGGAACCGGGCGAGACCCCAGCGGCGGAATGTGATGCGGGCTTTTGAGCGATCACCTTCGAAAGCCATCATGGTACGGGCGGGGAAGGTGGCGATATCTTCGATGCGGTATTGGCGCGGCAAAATGACGTGAATCCCGAAGAGATGGTATTCGCAGGTTTCGGGATCGTCGTTGAAATTGAACGAGGTCAAGATCGGGAGGACGACAGAGCGCCGTTTGGCGGGGGCGGAAAGACCCTCGAAGACCCAGCGGATGAGGTGTTTGCCCTTGGCATCGTATGCGAGAGCCTGAAGGGGGAGCCGTTCCTCGAGCCAGCCCATGATGAAGACGCCGGCCTCTTCCGTATGCACGTCCGTGACGCGCAGTTGGCGTTCCCGGGCGCGTTGCTTGCCGAGAATGTTGTTGGCGAGAAAATTCGACATCGTCGTCAGGCGGTCGGGTTCGCGCTCGCAAGGCTCCCAGCTGACCGTGGCCTTGAGTCCCTCCCGATTGGCAAATTCGAGCCGCCCCGCACGATCCTCCATAGAGAATCGGGAAACTTCCCAATCCGCGGGAGTTTTTCCGCGGAGGTGATGCCAGGCAAAGGGGGAGAAATTCATAGTCGGGAGCGTTTCGGCGAGGATGGGCGGATGGGGCGGGGCTAATCGGCGAAACGGGAGAGGTGCGTCCGGACGTAATCGAGGACGGCGTCTTCCAGCGGGCGGAACCGAACGGGGCAGCCCGTTGCGTAGAGTTTCGCCATTTCCGCTTCGGTGTGGTATTGGTATTTGCCGCGCAGTTTTTCGGGCATGTCGACGAAATCGATGACCGGTTCTTTGCCGACGGCCTTGAAGAGGGCGTTCGCCAGATCGAGCCAGGTGCGGGCATGGCCCGTGCCGCAGTTGAAGATGCCGTTGACTTCTGGATGCTCGCCGAGCCAAACCGTGACGGCGGCGGCGTCCTTCACATAGACGAAATCACGGTCTTGGCACCCGTCCGCATAGTCCGGGCGATCGGAGCGGAAGAGGGTCATGCGCCCTTTGTCGCGCACAATGGCATAGGACTTGTTGACGACCGAGCGCATGTCGCCCTTGTGGTCTTCGCCCGGACCGAAGACGTTGAAGTACTTGAGACCCGCTACGCGGTTGGAGAGTTTTTCCTTGAGCAGCCACAAATCGAAGTGCTGTTTGGACCAACCGTAGAGATTGAGCGGTTTGAGGGACGGAATACCGGCCTCATCGTCGCTGTAGCCTTGCGCCCCGTCGCCGTAGGTTGCGGCGGAGGAGGCATAGACGAAGCGGGTGCCGTTTTGGAGGCACCATTCGCACATTTCGCGCGTATAGGCGGTATTGTTGTCTTCGAGAAAGGCTTCGTCGGTTTCGGTGGTCGACGAGCAGGCGCCGAGATGGAAAAATGCCTTTGGCGGTTCGATTTTGCCGCTATGGACGGCGGCGCGGAAAACATCGCGTTCCATGTAGGCGGCATGCCGGATGGAATCGAGATTCCGTTGTTTGAGGGGATTGCCGTTGAGATGGTCGACGATGAGAATGTCGGTTTCGCCGGACTCGTTGAGTTGGCGTGCGATATTGGAGCCGATCAAACCGGCTCCGCCTGTAACGATGTATTTCATGCTGCGAGTATACCCGCCTGGGACGTCAGGTGCAAGACGCGATCCGGTTTCTGTATCCGATAGCCAGTAATCGGGGCCGGGAGGCCCGGCGGCTAGCGGGGCGGGGTGCGCGGCCCTGCCGCGCACGTGCCGCGGACGGAGCCGCGGCATGCAAAACGCTCAACTGGCGCGGGATGGGGCGAGGGTGTAGGCACTTTTCCCGTAATCGGATATTGTTTTCCGGCTTTGAACAACCGGCGTTCCAATGCCGGAAAGCCTTCTCCTATACCTTGACCGACCACACGTAGTATGCTTCGGCGGGAAGATCGATTGTGGCGAAGGCCGGGTATTTCGCCTTGACCTCATCGGGCGACATCGGCCCCCAGACTCCGCCGTCATGCTCGACCATGAAGGTATCGGCCTGGTTCGTATGCGGGAATACAAACATCTGCACCGCCAGCGGATTCGCGCGCGCCGCCGCATCCCAGGGACAGACTCCGCTCTTCTTGTGTAGGGAAGCTTTCTTGTGTAGTTTCTTGTGTAGTTTTTTGTCCGGTTGCCGGCGAAATCGCCGTTTCTTGTGTAGTTTCTTGTGTAGTTCGCGTCTTGCGCCAAACAATCAGCTGCAAATCGATGCCATTGTCCTCAATGTCCAAGGGTTTCCGCCCCTCCGCAACCAACGCCTCGTCAATGCGGGGGATCCCGCTCCCCCAAGATTCAATAATGCGCATATACTTGCACGCCAAAGCCAAGGCGCGATTTTTTCACGCGCTTCAGCCTCGACATGATCAAGACGGCGTATGCTTCGGTGCAGGCAAGGGCGTTGAGGATTATCTGCCGAACCTCCCCAAGTACGGGAGTACAAGCCGATGGGGATGGCGGGGTTTGCCGGCAGTGCATTCTTCGGCCCATGATTCCACCTTTGCACATATGCGGTCGAGAGTGCGGCTTGCTTTGTCGCCTTCAAGAGCGCATTGCCAGACGATTATCAAATTCCATCCGGCATCGCGCCATGCCGATTCATTGCGGTGGTCGCGCTTGACGTTTTTCGACCATTTCTCCATCCAGAACGCGATGTTCGATTTCGGCATTGTCGAGTCCTTGCACCCATGCCTGTGCCAGAAACAGCTACGCACATCGATTATTGTTTTCGCTTTCGGGATTACAATGTCCGGCTTCCCTTGAAATCGCTTGTCGCACACTCGATACCGCCAACCCAAAGCAAAGAGCCGCTTGCGCACAAGGATCTCCGGCATGGTATCCTTGCCACGAATCTTTGCCATCAAGCGGCTGCGTTGTTCCTTGGTGATTCTGTCCACAAATGCGGTGTCCTTTCGAGGTAGAGGTCAGTCGTCAAACTCGGCAAAGGATACGAAACCGTTGTCTTCTCCGCCTCCAACCACAAGGTGATCGAGAAAAACAACGTCTAGCCGCTTCGCAAGGTCTTTCAGCTCGCGTGTTGCATCGCAGCAATGTCGGCCTTGCTAGGTGTTGTATTACCAGATGGATGGTTATGGGCGACAATAATTTCTTTCGCCTCCGCCTTCAACGCCTCACGGAAAATTGCGCCAGCGTCGATTGCACACGTTCTGTCTTGATGCCCGACAGATACGAGAATTGGCTTTGCAAGCATCTTGCCGTTCGCATCAAGTGGAAGAACGAACACGCGCACTTCCTTTTGCTCCTTCGGCAACTCCGCCTGAATAATCGCGGCAGCTTGCGGGGCAGATTCAATGCGGATAAAGTCTCTTTCTTGACGCATCATCGATTAAACCTTATTTGCAAATTCAATTTCAAGAGGTAGTTCCCAGTATCGCCATCTTGTATGAGGTGCATATAGTTGTGTCTTGTTGTTGACGCCCTCTCAAATATAGTAGTCTCATATAGGTACTGCTCAAATAAATTGGTGTTATAAACGTATAATGCAACAAGCCTCCCGTCTGGGAGAACAATGATATAACCGCCTGATGCGTCGTCTATTCCATTCCAGACTTCCGACGGCATCAACCCTAGCGCACATGCTCGCAAGAAACGTTTGATTTTGATTTCACAAAAGTTCGGTCTCTTTTTCGACGCATAAGGATCGGTCTTGCTTAACATTTCGACGGCGGAACTCAATTTGTCTGCTTTCCTAAACGTTCCGCTTCGTTGAGCGGGTCGTGACTGAAGTATCTGTTGGAAATAATGCACCTTTACAAGGTCTGCCAGCATCTCAGGCAAAGATGAATCGACAACCTCTAAATTGTCCTTGAAAGTCTCGCTGTGATACGTTTCATACTCTATGGATGATGCAAACTGTTTAATTGCCCTGCACCTGTCCATTATT
>JBJEVW010000371.1:0-19688 GCA_051884735.1 Kiritimatiellia bacterium
ATGCCGCCCCATCGCACACGCACCGCGCCACACGTCCGTGTCCCGTTGCGGTAGGCGCGATGTTCGGCCGTCGGGTCTCCCGACTCGCGCCGCAGGGTAATGCGCATGCAACTTTGTGCGCGCAATGGCTCTGCGTTGCCCGTGGGACATCGCGCCCATCCGCCCCCACAACCCACGCCACTCTCCATTCCTTTTGAATACGCACGATTCATGGTCCGTAACGCTCCGTACATTGTTTCTTTCAATAGAAATACCTTGACGGAGTCCAATGGCCATTCTAGAATCTACTGCCGATTCGCCCCTGTAGCTCAACTGGACAGAGCGGCGGTTTCCTAAACCGTAGGTTGCGTGTTCGATTCACGCCAGGGGCACCAGTCTCATATCCCCTAGGAGTTTCCCATGTCCCGTATCTATAATTTCAATGCAGGTCCTGCAACGCTTCCACTTGAGGTCCTTGAAGAGGCGCAACGCCAACTGATCGATTTTAATGGCACCGGAATGTCGCTTCTCGAAAGTTCTCACCGTGCGAAAGCATACGATGCGGTGCATCAAGAGGCAATCGCAAACCTTCGCGAACTGATGAACATTCCGGAAGACTATGCCGTCCTCTTCCTTCAGGGCGGCGCTTCCACACAGTTCTCGATGGTCCCCATGAACCTGCTCCCTGCAGGTGGCTGCGCCGATTACATCGACTCCGGCGCATGGTCCCACAAGGCCGTCAAGGAAGCCCAGAAGGTCGGCTCGGTCAATATCATCGGCAATACGGTCAAGGATATCCCGACCCGCATGCCCGATCTCGAATCCATCCGTTTCACTCCGGGTGCCGCGTATGTCCACATGACGTCCAATGAAACAATCGCCGGTGCCCAATACAAGTTCTTCCCGGAAACGGATGCCCCCTTGGTCGCCGACATGAGCTCGGATATCCTCTCCCGCGATTTCGATATCACCCGCTTCGGCCTCGTCTACGCCGGCGCCCAGAAGAATCTCGGCCCTTCCGGTGTGACCCTCGTTATCGTCAAAAAGGATCTCGTCGCCAATGCCCCCGAATCCCTGCCGACCATGTTGCGCTACCAAACACATATCGACGGCAACTCCCTCTATAACACGCCTCCCACATTCGGAATCTATATCCTGATGTTGGTTACCCGATGGATCAAAAAGGTCGGCAAAGAAAATCTTTTCCGCCAAAACGTGGAGAAGGCCGCAAAACTCTACGATGCCATGGACGCATCGAAGGGATTCTTCAAGGGAACGGCCGAGAAGAAATACCGCTCCGACATGAACGTCACCTTCCGGATCTGCCCCGATGGCGTCACGCCGAACGAAGACGTGGAAAAGAAGTTCATCGCCGAGGCGACGGCCGCCGGATTCGCCGGTCTCAAGGGCCACCGCTCCGTCGGCGGTCTTCGTGCTTCCATCTACAACGCGTTCCCCGTTCAAGGCGTCAATGACCTCGTCGCATTCATGCAGGACTTCCAATCCAAGAATGCCTAAGCAGAACGCTCTCGCGTTTTGAGCAAGGACGGCGTGCCCGGCACGCCGTCCTTTTTTTCTTTGCAATCACTGCCCTTGTACTGCATGCTCGCTTTCTGGACGAATGCCGAAAATTGGTCCTTCCCATACGCCCTTTTGAATTGTCATATACATGTAACATTTCGAATTGACAAGTCTTAGACACCGTGATAGAGTCGCTTGACATGAAGACCTCTATTTCCCTTGCTTCCTCTCGCTCCGTGCCGCCGTACGTCCGCCTCGCAAACGAACTGCGCGAACGGATTCTCTCCCAGGAACTTTCTCCCGGCGACTATATCGGAACGGAACTTCAAATCGCCAAGGACAGCAAACGCTCCCGAATGACCGTTCGCCGCTCCATCCAAGTGCTGATGAACGAAGGTTTGCTGGAACGCCGTCCCGGACGCGGGGTTTTCATTCGCGAACAAGGCCATGAAACACGTTGCATCCACCTGCTGGCCGGCAATCTGATTTGGGCCCCCGCCGTTCATGTTTCCCACGCCGTTCAAGACATCGCACGCCAATCCGGCATCGACGTGACGCTCCGCGATGCCTGTGGCAGCGTGGAAGACAATGTCTCCTTCATCCGGAAGCTCCCCGAGATTGAACTCGATGGTGCGATTATCATGTCGCAGCATTGCCCCTCTTTCAACAATGCCCTCGCTTGCCTGATTGCCGCCGATTTTCTTTTCGTCGTTGTGGATCAGGATTTGCGGGATATCGAGGCTCCGTCCGTCCTGTCCGACAATCTGGCAGGCGGAAAAATGGCCGCCGAAACCCTCATTCGCGCAAAGCACACACGCATCGCCTTTATTGGAGACCTCGAAGCCGATACTTCCGCCGCCCGCCTTGCCGGCGTCCGGGAAGCTTGTTCCGAGGCTTCGATTCCGGCTCCTCTTGCCTTCGATATCGAATGCAACGACCGGTTTGCAGACTGGACGCCCATCGTCAAGCGCAACATCCTCAAACTCTTGCAATGCAACCCGCGCCCGACCGGTCTCGTCTGCAGCTGCGACGCCGTTGCGCGTCTCGTCTACCGCTGCCTCGCGGAACAGGGACTTTCCATCCCGAAGGATATGAGCATTGTCGGCTTCGACGATGATCCGATTGCCGAATGGCTGACCCCGGCCTTGACAACCATTCGCCAGGATTTCGACCGGATCGGGCGTGTCGCCATGGAACTGCTCGAAGACCGCATTGCGCACCCGAATGGCCCCATTCGACATGAGAAAATTCCCGTGACACTCGTGGAACGGGATTCCGTCGCCTCGCCTCCCGGACAGGCGTAACCCTCTCTCTTCAAAAAAACGCTTGCCATGCAAACGCTTTCGGTAAAAGACAATCAAATCATCAATGAAGAGGGAAAGCCCCTCTGGCTTCAAGGCGTCGCGATCCCTTCCCTTGAATGGGATCCAAATGGCGTCCAAATGGCTTTCGCATTCGATCAGGCCATCCAAGACTGGAAAGCGAATATCATCCGGATGCCGGTTCATAGCGCCTTCTGGTTCGGCAAGGAAAAGCTGCGCGCCGGACAGAAACCTACGCTCGATTCCTCTGAAGAGGCATGCCGTATGCAGGCAGACCGCTACCGGAAGCTATGCGACGCCCTGATTGAACAGGCCGCCCGCCAAGGGTGCTACGTCATTCTCGATTTGCACGAATTCAAGGCGCCGACAGAAGTCCATCGCCGCTTCTGGCTCGACGCCGCTAAACGCTATGCGAACAATCCTGCCGTTCTTTTCGGTCTCTTCAATGAGGCGCATTCCGTCTCTTGGAAGGTCTGGCGCGACGGCGGACGCATCGATTGCCATGCCAAAGACGGCGTCATCGCCGAAAACAGCGAAAACACCGACTTGGAGGAAACCATCGGTCATCAAGCGCTGATTGACGCCTGCCGCTCCGTCGGCGCCAAAAATATCGTCCTCGCCGGAGGCCTCGATTGGGCTTACGATTTGCGCGGCCTCGCCGAAGGCTATGGCCTCGCCGACCCCGAAGGAAACGGTATCGTCTACGATTCGCATATCTACCCCTGGAAAAACGGTTGGGACCGGAAAGTCCTCGATTTTGCCGGCAAATATCCGATTCTCCTTGGCGAAGTCGGCTGCCTGGAAAAGTGCATGCCGTTCCAGACCTCTACGCAGGATCCATACATCTGGGCTCCCGCCATGATTTCCTGTATCCAGCGCTATCGCCTCCACTGGACCGCCTGGAGCTTCCACTGGCAGGCCGATCCCAATATTGCTTCTGATCCCCAATATACACCGACCCCTTGCTGGGGTGCGTTCGTCCGCGCGGCCCTTCGCGGCGCGAAATTCGCCGACACCCGAATCTGGTAATTTTTTTGAAAGGAAATTAGACATGTACTATATATATATATTCAAAAATCAACTACTGTGTGGACTCCGCCGCGCCGTTGCGGCTGCGGCACTCTTCTTTGCCGCAGGCGCCTTCGATATCTCGATTGGAGCGACAGCGCTCAAGGTTCCGGAAGCCGACATCGGATGGATTGACACATCTTATACAACCGTCCCATACACGGATCCCGCATGCTGGCAGGATGGAATCGTATCCGGCGCATTCTACACGAACATCAACAGCAAAATCACCAAGGTCATCACGGTCGAAGACGGCTACGCCTTCTCAAATGGCATCCTCTTCGCCCCCGGTTCCAAACACGAAGGCACGACATCCCTCCGCTCCACAGGCAACGGCATGGCGACCATTTCCTGGCTTGGCGATTTTCTCCTGAACTCAGGTGCCGGAAAAACCGGCTACTTCGAATTCGGAAGCACTGCAGACAATCAAAATCTTCTCCTCGATTTCGGCGGCGGCAACCGCACGTTCTCGCTGCTTGGAAATGGCGGAGGGGTAGCCCTCTATGGGGATGTCCGCAATGGACGCCTCGCCGCTTCGGGAACTCGTTCGCTCAAACTGGCAAACCCCGGAGAATATCCGTTGGACCTCACGGCGTCCGGTACGACAACCGCCCTGCTCGAGGTTTTTCTGGATCACGCTACGCGCGCCTTTCCGGAAGATCGTACCCGCTTCTCCTCTTTCTCCGCAAATTCCGTTGCATTGAAAATTTCCGGAAACGCAGCCGTCGATACGGTTGAAACCCTGCCGGAAAATATGCTCTTCTCCTGCCCATTCGGTTTGCAGAATCGCATCGTTTTCGTCCCCAATGCTTCCCACAGCCTGACCTTGAAACTGCCGCGCCTCAATTTCACCCCGGACGCCTCCATCGTCCTCACCGGAAGCACGCTCGGCCAGACGCCCGATGCAGGCGTCGCCAATTTCCTGGTGGAAGACGTCGATTCGCTCCAGCTCTCCCCCGCCCTTGGCACCGACAATGCGCTTCCTGTCGTGCCCGGATTTTTCGGGGCGTCCAGCGAAACGGGCGTGACCGATTCTTTCGTCACCTACGACGCCGAAACGGGCTTTCGGATTCTTGCTCCGGAGGAATGTCAGACCAATATCGTTTCCGGCTCGCAAACCACCGACAATGTGTACCTCAGCAATACCGCCCAATTCGTCATCGACGAAGACACCACCATCAATTCGCTTTTCATGGCATCCGGTTCCTGCGGTGTCTCCGGAACAGGCCCCCTGACCATCTCCTCGGGCATGATCTTCTACCCGCAATCGGACAACTGCTTCGTCAGCACACCCGTTCATTTCGGCGAACGGCGCGGGATCATCAGCACGCCTTTCGGAAAACGCGGCTCCATCGGAAACGGCATTTCCGGCACAGGTGGTCTGCTTTTCGTCTCCGCATCGCGGACGGAAACCCGCAATACGTTCAGCATCAGCGCCGGTGCCGTTCCCAGCACCTTTACCGGCGATGTGCATTTCAACGCCTACGCCGTCATCTACGATTCCAATTTCCTCCCCCATGGCGACCGCTCGGGCGATGTCTACGCGCGCGGACGGCTCTCCCTCAACGGGGGCGTGGTCATGAACGGCCTCTACGGCTTCGGTGACATCATCAACGCCTACTCGAACGGAGGAACATTCTCCGTCGGCGACAATGATGCCGACGGCGACTGGGCCGGCAGCGTAACAGCCTCCACTATGTCTCTTGTCAAAATCGGCGCCGGAACTTTGCGCCTCAGCGGCCTCAACCACGCCATGAAAGCGCTGACCGTCCAAAACGGCGTACTGACGCTTGATGGCGCCATCGCCTCCGAAACCACGGCTGTCACCATCCAACCGGGTGCAACCCTCAATGGTTGCGGCTCGTTCGCCGGCGATGTCACATTGCAGGCAAATACGGCCTTCGGCGCCATCTCCCTCGATGCCGACGCCAACGACGGATCGCTCGATATCGGCGGAAACCTGATTCTTGAATCGGGGTCCTTCGCGCTCAATGTCGGCTATTGCGGCGAAGATCAAATCGCCTCCGTCGTCAATGTCACGGGCGCCGTTTCCGCTGCCGACGATTCGATCGTTTACGTGAACTTCCCGGAACGCAAAAACGGACGGCATGTCGTCATGACGGCCGCCGGAGGTTTCGGTTCCGCCGAATTCCGTTCCGGCGAGAACAGCGGACGGCTTTCCTTTAGCGACGATGGAACCGTTCTCTACTGCGACCACGCGGTAGCAACCACGATTATCTTCCGCTAACCATTCCCGTTTTGTCCTATGATTCCCTCTTTGAAACGCTGCCCTTCCAACCCAATCCTCCACGCAAAGCATATCCCGTACGATGCGTCCCTGATTTTCAATGCGGGCATCTGCAAATTCAACGGCAAATACGTGATGCTGTTCCGGAACGATTACGGGTCCACAAAGGAAGATTGGATCGCCGCCCGGGAAAGCGGCGCCTACCCTCCCCTCTCCACCAATATCGGTGTGGCTTTCTCGGACGATGGCATTCGCTGGACGCCCGGACCCGCTCCCGTTTTCCGTCTCCATGACGAAGAAATCATGCGTGCCTACGATCCGCGCCTTTCCGTCGTCGATGGGCAGCCCATCGTCTGCTTCGCCGTCGATACCAAGCACGGCCTTCGCGGCGGCATCGCCACAACCGATGATTTCGAGCACTTCCACATCCAAAGCCTTTCCGTTCCCGACAACCGGAACATGGTTCTCTTTCCGGAACGGATCAACGGCAACTATGTTCGCCTCGAACGCCCGATGCCTATCTACTCGCGCTGGGGAGCGCCGGAACAATTCGACATCTGGATGTCTTCCTCCCCGGACTTGCGCTATTGGGGCGATTCCAAACTCGTCCTGGGTGCCGAAATGGTGCCGTGGGCCGGCTCCAAAGTCGGCCCGGCCGCACCGCCCGTCCGTACCGCAAAGGGTTGGCTTACAACCTTCCACGCGGTTCGTCGCAGCGAGGCTTCTCTCCCCTGCTGGGAACGCGAGTGGCATAAGGAATACCTCGCAGGTCTCCTTCTGCTCGATCTGGATGATCCGTCCAAAATCATCGGCATGGCTCCCGAGCCGCTTCTGCAGGCCGAAGAACCCTACGAAATCGATGGCTTCCGCGGCCACGTCATCTTCCCCGGCGGAATGCTTCTCGAGCCTTCCGGCGAAGTGAAAATCTACTACGGCGCCGCCGATACCGTCGAATGCCTCGCAACGGCAGACGTGGATGATTTGGTCGCCGCCTGTCTTTCTCCGCGCGCTTGAACGAAACTCTCGCGATGAAACGTTTTGCATCTTTTCCGGGGATTCTCTGTACCGCCGCCTTCTGCGCTTGCGCAGAGGGCGCGCCACTTGTCGCGTCCGATACCCTCCACGCCGATGGACCTGCCCTCCGAAACGGACGCAACGAACCCGTTGTCCTCGCCGGTGTCAACATCGCATCGCTGGAATGGACGCCCAAAGGCGAACATATCCGCGAAGCCTTCGCCGCCGCAATCGAAGATTGGGGCGCAACGCTGATTCGCCTCCCCGTCCGCTCCTCTTTCTGGTTCGGCGCAGCATCAAAAAAGCCGCTTCCCGACAATTTCTCCGAAACGTCGCCGCTCCCCGAAAAAGAGGCCGCCCGCGCCGAATCCTATCGGACACTGGTCGATTCGCTCCTCGAATACGCCAATGCACGCGGATGCTACGTGATTCTCGATCTCCATGAATTCAAGGCGCCGACTGCCGCGCATCTCGCCTTTTGGCGCGATGCCGCGACCCGCTACGCCAATCGCCCCGGCGTTCTCTTCGGCCTGCTGAACGAGCCGCACTCCATCTCGTGGGAAGAATGGCGAAACGGCGGAACTCTCGCCAACGAACCGCGACGCAATGCCGTCGATGAAAACTGGGAGCAGGTCGAACTGAAAAGCTCCGTCGGAATGCAGACCGTGCTCGATGCCGTGCGCGCCACCGGTGCCCGGAACCTCGCCGTTGTCGGGGGGCTCGATTGGGCATACGACCTTTCCGGCATCGGCAGCGGATTCGCCCTCTCCGATCCGTCCGGAAACGGCGTTCTCTACGATACGCATATCTACCCCTGGAAAAACAACTGGACCGAAAAGGTACTCTGCATCGCCGGGAAATACCCGATTCTCGTAGGTGAAATCGGATGCATGACGAAACCCATGCCGTTCGAAACATCGGCAAAAGATCCGTATTCTTGGGCTCCGGACGCGCTCGCGTTTATCCAAAAACACCGCTTCAGCTATACGGCATGGTGCTTACATCCCGCCGCGTCGCCGTGTATCATTTCCGATTGGAGCTTCACGCCGACCCCGTATTGGGGCGCGTTCGTTCGCGCCGCCTTGCGTGGAGCCCGTTTCGCATCCGATCGGCTCCACTGACGATTCGTCCTTGCGACGACACGCCGCCGGACGCTTCCGGCAGACAACGGGCATCCTCGCTGCAAGCCGGATGCCCGTTCTTCTTTTTCGCTTGCGTTCTCGCTGCCAGGACGCTTGTAACACCGCCGTCCGAATCCGGATTATTTCCTTGGATTTTTCCCGGTTTTTCTCCACAATACCGCCAGACTCACCCGGTTTTGAATGCCATGCAAAACGTTTTCCGTCTTCCCGGTCTTTCTGAGACCGCCTGCAATCGCCCGCAGCCATCATCCGCTGCGGAACGCCCGATGCGTTTCGCCATCATCCGGCGCAGAGTGCGCACCGGCAGGAAATGCGTTTTCCCCCGGTTCTTGCTCCTGCTCCTTTTGCTCGGCCTGATCGCGGGCTGCAAATCGACGCCATCGACGCTCTTCACGCTCCCGCCCGAAGTCCAACAACAACGGAAAATGGAATCGCGCGTTTTCGGCACAGACGATGAAACGCAGATCCTGAACGCCTCCGTCTCCGTCCTGCAGGAACTCGGCTACGTCTTCACCCAAACGTCAAAGGAGCTGGGAATCGTTACGGCCATTTGCCGGCGAAAAGCCGACAACTCCACGACAAAGGCCGTCTTTGCAACCGTCTTGACAACCCTCGGAATGATCGTCGGGGTCTCCGAAAAGGTGCCGTACGAAAACGATCAGTATATCATGGTCTCCATCGTGACGCGAAAGGCGCCGGCCGGCACGCTCGTCCGGACGACGTTCGCACGGCGCATCTTCTACAGCAACGGACATTCCTACACCCAACGAATCGACGATCCCGCGATCTACGACGCCTTCTACAAACGTCTTTTCCAAACGGTTTTCCCGACAAACAACAAGATCGAATCGAAACCTTCCGCCGGAGTCCCTTTATGAAGACTTTCCTTCGCATTCTTTTTTCCGCCACGCTCTGCCTTGCTCTCTGCTCCGGTTGTTCTTCAACCAAGCAGAATGTTCTGGGAAGCGATGCGGACTCCTTCACAAGCCACAAAATGCAAGGCATGTATCTGGATACCGATGACACGGATCTCGTCCTGCGCGCGGCCATCAGTACGCTTCAGGATTTCGGATTCATCCTGACCCAATCCGATCGTTCCTTTGGAATCATCAGCGGCATCGCATTCCCAAGCGACGCCGCCATCACCCTCATCGTCCGCCCGCATGGCAACCAGACCTACGTGCGCGCCAACATCCGTCATGATTACAGGCAAATCCAAGACAAAGAAGTCTACAAACGCTTCTTTACGGAACTTGCGCAATCGATGTCCCTTACGGCCAAAATCGAAATGGACGAATCCCCTCAGGACGAAGCGCCGACTCCGGCTCCTGCTCCATAATTCCCTAGCGAACACTCCAACCCGTGTTCGCTATGCCTTCTCGGGCTCTTCGGCATCCCGGCTCTCCACACCCCGGAGGGCCGCACAACACAGCAGATAGACGCCACTTGTCAGCGACCAAAAAAGCAGCCCCGAAAACATCAGCAGACCAAGGGACGCAGACGCCTCGTCCGGCAGTCCGATGGCTCGCAACAGCATCTGCAGAGCCGTCTCGCGGACGCCGCTTCCACCCGGTGTCAACGGCAATGCCGCCGTCGAATTCGCAAGCGGCGAAACCACAAGCACATCTTGAAAAAGAACCGGAAGCCCGAGTGCATGCGAAAAGGAAAAATAACAGCAGACATCGCAGAAATGGTTCAAGATCGATAGCGAAAACGCATACCCGGTCGCCTTTTTGTGGCTCATGCAAAGGTGCAGGGTCTCCCATCCGCGCAACAACAATCGGACAACCATCGATCCCGTCCGCCCGTTGGCAAGACGTCTTTCAAGCGTCTTGGCATCCAGAAAAACCATCAGAATCAACAGGAGAACAAAAAACAGACAGAATCCGTAAATGATGCCCCGCAAGGCGAGCAGGGCGGGATGCGAAGCAAAAAAGCCGTGCCGGACAACAGAAACAAAGGTGATGAAGAAAATGAGCCCCATGAACCCGATGAGACGCTCCGCCGCAATCGAGGCAACTACTTCCGCACGATAGCCCGGCGTATACCGCGCCAACCATGCCGCCTTCACGACATCTCCGCCCGTCGCCCCCGGCCCGAACAAATTGAAAAACACGCCCGCGGCATAAAGCCGGACCGCACTCCAAAAGCGAACCGGCAAACGCAAATAGCACATCAGCAAATACCAACGGCAAACCCCGCAAGCGAACGAAAGAAAAATCAGACCGAGTCCCAAGGCGAGATAGGCCGGACGGTCCAGCGCATTGCCCAAAACGCCTTGAATCGCCGTCAGACCGCCGCTTCTGCGAATCAACCCCGCAAACAGATAAACCGCAAGCGAAATCGCAAAAACGGAAAGCAGGAAAAAGCGAATCTGTTTTTTAGCGATCATGCTGGATGCTCCGTGTCATGAGAATCCAACGGCACCCGCCGTCCACACCGCGAAAAGCCGCCGCATACGCAATGACGCCCTGGCGATTCCGGGCCAGACATCCCGCCCCCGTCTCCGGATCCGGCGTCGACAGCAAAAAGCCGGCCGACGCAAGCCTGCCATTCAAATCCCGTTGCAACCGGACCGGTTCCACGCTTCCGGCCTCTCCAACGGCAGCCGTCAACGACCCATCCTGGGAAGAAAGCGAAAACGAGGGGCGAATGCCGTCCGGTGCCGCAATCCCGTCAAACGGCCACACGACAGAGCCGGTTCGCATGTCCGCATCCGTCTCAAAAACAAGAAAAAAGGTCGATTCAGCCGACGGAATCCGCATTTGCCAAACCGAACCCCCGCCGGGAAGTTCATTCTGTCTTATCGTGGGCGTCATCTGCGCCAGAGGGGCTGCACTGCCCACCGGCCGCTTGTCCTTCTCCACATACAACCGGAGCTCTCCAGGCACGCCATTCAACTCGACACGGCGCGTGTAGACGCTCTGCGCCGCTTCGGGAACATCTGTCGCCCGAATCCGCTTCGTCTGCAGGTACACATCCGCCTGAACAATACCCGCGCATAGAATAAGCAAGATTCCAGCCCATCCGGTAACCCAATGCCTGCACATGACACTTCTCCTCAATAGAGCCCACCGGTTTGCGGCATCCAAACTTCATTCTTCACTTCCGCAGTGCCGTCAAAACCAAAAAAGACAGAGGCGGCCGATGTGACCTCGATGGTGCGGGATTCCTCCCCCTTGCGAAAGGAAAATGCCTCCTTTTCCCGCTCTCCGGACGCAAATTCCTGCAAGGTGTTGTGATGGAGATCTTCCCCGTTGGCCCGCGTTACCGTCCCGGCCGACATGCCTTCCGCCGCTATGTTCATTCGCAGATTTCCCAATAACCCGGACACCGGTTTGTCATCTTTTGTGAGATTCCGGTTGTCCGCGCCGGGATCATTGTCCGAGCGGGGAGAAAACGAATCGGCAAATCCTGCCGACATCGATCCGTCAATGGCTTCTTTCTGGGCTTCCCGGAAGCTTTCCGTGTCTTCCTTGGCCAAAATGCCAATCGTCAAAACCGCAACCGCAGCGACAAGCAAGCCAATCAGGCCGATGACAAATTCAATCATCGCCTGTCCCTCTTGATCGCGTTCTTTCCCGGTTTGATTCATGGCATGCATTTGCGGGAGAATAGCTTTTTTACCCTTTTTTCGCAACTCTCATCCGCCCCGCGCCGCCAACCCGCACACGATGAACGTTTTGCAGGCCGCGGCGCCGTCCGCGGCACATGCGCGTCAGGGTCGCGCACCCGCACCTCCCGCCCTTACCCCCGCCCCGCCCTCTTCCTTTTTCGCCGATTTTTCAATACGATAGGAGAACTTGATTTCAACCATCACGAGGTATCCCATGTTTCTTTTTGTTGGTTCATACAGCACAGGCTTCGGTAACGGCCTTCGCACTTTTGAGTTCGATGTTCAGACAGGCGCTCTTCGCCAAATCGCGGCAGTGGAAGACGCAATGGATCCCATCTACTTCGCCCTCTCGGCCGATAAACGTTTTCTCTATGTCGCCGAAAATGTTTCCTCCCGGGTCGACAACCCCAAAAAGCCCGGTGGCATCGCCGTCTATGCGATCGGTCATGATGGTGCATCCCTTGCCCGCATGGACTCGCTGGCTCTCGCGCCAACCGTTCCGTGCCACATTTCCCTCTCCCCGGATGGCTCGAAACTCGCTTGGGCCGAATACCGCACCGCCCATGTCGGGCTCTGCTCGGTCAATCCCGGAACTGGCTCGATCGAGCCGCTCGCATCGGTTCACCATACCGGCGGACATGGCCCCAATCCGGTTCGTCAGGAAGCCCCGCACGCACACTTCGCACACTTTACGCCCGACGGCCAAGACCTCCTCGTCTGCGATCTCGGCATGGATCGCGTATTCGATTATCGCTATGATGACCAATACCGCGTCCTCCGCCACGTCGTGCCGTCCCGCGACTTCGTCGCACCCCCGGGCTACGGCCCCCGCCATCTCGCATTTCTGACCGGCACCCCCTACGCCTACCTCGTTTGCGAACTCTCCAGCACCATCCATACGCTGCGCCTCTCCCCAACCGCCGCCCCCGAATGCCTCGACTCGCATTCACTCCTCCCCGCCGGTTTCTCCGGAACGACAAAGGCCGCCGCCATCCGAATCTCCCCCGATGGACGCTGGGTGCTCGCCTCCAATCGTGGACACGACTCCATTGCAGCCTTCCAAATCGACCCCGGAACCAAATGCCTTACGCCCGGCCCCATTTCGAAACTCGCCGGCTCCTTCCCGCGCGATTTCGTCTTCTCGCCCGATGGCCGCTTCATCGTTGCCGCCCATAAAATGGATGATGCCTTTGCGTCCTACCGTTTCGATGCGGAAACCGGCGACCTGGCCCCGACCGGGCATGTGGTCTGCGGCATGAACAAACCCCTTTGCTTTCAGTTTTTCGCATAGCCCCGCCCCACTTTTGTATGGATTCCCCTTTCCTCCTGCAATCGCCCTTTCCACCCGCCGGCGATCAACCGGAAGCCATCCAACGCATCGTCGATGGTTTCCGCAAGGGCAATCGCCGCGAAGTTCTTCAAGGCGTCACCGGCTCCGGAAAAACCTTCACCATGGCGAATGTCATCCGCGAAATGGGTATGCCGACGCTCGTCATTTCCCACAACAAAACCCTCGCCGCTCAACTCTACGGCGAACTCAAGGCATTCTTCCCCGACAACGCCGTCGAATATTTCGTCTCCTACTACGACTACTATCAGCCGGAAGCCTATATTCCCCAAACCGATACCTACATCGCAAAGGATTCCGCCATCAACGATGAAATCGAGCGCTTCCGCCTCTCCGCCACCAATGCGCTCGTCTCCCGCAACGACGTCATCGTCGTGGCTTCCGTTTCTTGCATCTACGGCATCGGCTGCTCGGACGACTATACGGGCATGACGCTCACCCTCCACGTCGGCGATACCATCGACCGCGATGAAATGCTCGAGCGCCTCGTCGAAATCCGCTACGGACGAAACGACGTCGAGACCGCGCCCGGCTCCTTCCGGGTGCGCGGCGATACCGTCGATATCTATCCGTCCTGGAACAACAAGGTCGGCATTCGCATCGAACTGTTCGGTGACGAAATCGACGCCATCACCGAAATCGATCCGTTGACCAGCGCCCCGCTCCGCCGCCTCGATCGCACCATCATCGCCCCGGCCCGGAACTACGTCCTCCCCAAAGACAAAATCGAAGCGGGTCTCGATGCCATCCAAGCCGAGCTGCGCGAGCGCCTCGCCTGGTTCGAGGCAAACGGAAAACTGCTTGAAGCGCAACGCCTTGAACAACGGACCGGATACGATCTGGCCATGATTCGCGAAATCGGATACTGCACCGGCATCGAAAACTACTCCCAGCCCCTCTCCGGACGCCCCAAGGGAACGCCCGGCGAATGCCTGATCGACTACTTCCCGAAGCCGTTTCTCACCATCATCGACGAATCGCATGTCACCCTTCCGCAAGTGCGTGCCATGTTCCACGGCGACCAAGCCCGCAAATCCGTCCTCATCGACAACGGATTCCGCCTTCCCTCCGCCCGAGACAACCGCCCGCTTACCTGGAACGAATTCGGTGACAAACTCGGAAAAACGCTCTTCGTCTCCGCTACACCCGGTCCCTTCGAATGCGAAATCTCCGACGAAATCGTCGAGCAGATCATCCGCCCGACCGGACTCCTCGATCCGCCCGTCGAGGTACGCCCCCTCAAAAACCAAATCGATGACGTTATCGAGGAAATCCGAAAGGCCGCCGAAGCCGGCGACCGCGTCCTTGTCACAACCCTGACCAAACGCACGGCGGAAGATCTTTCCGCCTACCTGCGCGAGGCCGGGCTCCGCGCGGAATATCTGCACTCGGATATCGACGCGCTTGAACGCATCCAAATCCTTACCCGCCTCCGCAAGGGCGAATTCGACGCCCTCATCGGCATCAACTTGCTGCGCGAAGGGCTCGACCTGCCCGAGGTCGCACTGGTCGCCGTCCTCGATGCCGACAAGGAAGGTTTTCTGCGCTCCGCCACGTCTCTCATCCAGACCGCCGGCCGTACCGCCCGGCACGAACGCGGCCGCGTCATCCTCTACGCCGACCACCGGACCGACGCCATCAACGAGATGATCCGCATTACCGAGAACCGACGCGCGCGCCAAAGCCAATTCAACCGGGAACACGGCATTATCCCCCACTCCGTCCGCCGTACGCTGAGCGAGGAGTCCGCCGTCCGCTCCGTCTCCGGAACCCTCGAAAAACAACTCTTCGCAAACGAATCTCCCGCCGAATACGATCGCGACCGCGCCATCGAATCCATCAAGGAGGAAATGCTCCGTGCAGCTGCCGATCTCGAATTCGAACGGGCCGCCGCATTGCGCGATGAGCTCAACGCCCTCCTCGAAAAGAAAGCCCCCGGTACGAAGCCGCCTCCAACGCCCGCTGTCCCGTCCACGCCCAAACGGAAGCGGACGGCCCGAACCGCGAACCCCCGCAAAAAACAGGCTCCATGATTTCTTCCGATGACTATCGCCAGTTGATGCTGCGCTGGACAGACTTTCTGCCCCAGGCGCTCAATCGTTCGCCATTCGATCCTTCCGCTCAATTCTACGGTACCGGAGAAAAAGCGCACTGGCCCGTCCAAAGCAATCTCAATGTGGCAGCCGCATGCGCCGTTATCGCCGACCTTTCCCGCGACAATCCAAGTCGCCGGGACGCCCTGCGCCAAACCGCACTGGAGCTCTTTCGCTACGCCCTCCGGACTCACAAGGCGGTCCGGGACTTGCCTGCCACCGACAATGGATTCTGGGGTTGCCACTGGATTTCCGTGCTCGGTCTCGAACGGGCCGCTCACGGCATCCGCCTCCTCGAACCCTTTTTCTCCCAAACCGATCGCGAACAATATACGGCACTCCGGCACATGGAGGCAAAAAGCATTCTCGAGAATTTCGAAATTGCCGCAGGTCCGGCTGCAACCGGACGCAACCACCCGGAATCCAATCTCTGGAATGGGTGCTTTCTCTATCGGACGCTCGCCGAACTGCCCGACCTCCCAAACCGGGATGCCTATCGCGACAAGGCAAACCGTCTCCTGATCTGCGGGCTGGCGCATCCGTCCGACGCCTCATGCGACGATGTCTACGAAGGTCTGAAAGTCTCCGAGGCATACGCGGGCGACAACTTCTCGGAAGCATACGGACTCGACCACCATGGCTACCTGAATTTCGGCTACTCGGTCATCGCGCTGTCCCATATCGCCATGCACTACTTCGGATGCCGCGAAACGGGCCGTCCCTTGCCACCCGCCCTCTTCCACAATGCCCGGGCGCTCTGGAATGTCGTGCGCTCTTTCTTCTTCCCCGATGGTCGCCTCCTGCGCATCGGCGGCGATACGCGCGCCCGCTACACCTACGCGCAATGCTACGCCATTCCCGTTTGGCTCCTCGCCGCCGAGGTCTTTCACGATCCAATCGCCCCCGCACTCGAAAAGAACTGGCTGGACATCGTCCGGACGGAAGTCGATGACACCGGAGACGGCTCTTGCTACTCGCACCGGCTGAAACCGCTTCGCAAGCTGTCGCTTTTCTACGCGCGCCGCCTCGAATCCGATCACGTTCTTTCGCTCTCCTACGGTGCTCTCTGGCGAGATCGCTTCCCGTCCATTCCCGCCGATACGGAAAAGCAGACAGCGCTCCGGCAACACGCGTCTTGGTTCGATCCATCCCATGCCGCCATGCTCCTCCGGACGCCCGAGACCATCCGCTCTTTCGTGCGCGATGGCGCACAAGGTCCCGTCGCCCTCTGCGTTCCGTCGAATAAAAGCGACTTGGCCGAGTGGCAAGGAAACCTGACGCCCATGGTGGAGGGAAATCTCATCCGCCTCGAATCGTTCACCGGCTCGCTCCTCCCGTTCGAAAACGGCTTCACGGCTATTGCTTCCGCCAATGCCGTTGAGCGCGGCTTTGTCGGGGAAGCCGAAGAGCCTTATGCCGTCGCCGCCTTGCAAACCGCTTGCGCCGCCCTCCCGGATGGCCACACGCTCCTTTTTCTACAGCGCGGCACCATGCTGAAAGACGCCCAGCTGAACCGCATTTTCGGGCTCAATCTCCTCCTTCCGAACGATGTCTTCAATGGCCGTAAACGGACGCTCTACGCCGAAAACCGCGCGCCGATCGTTCTGGAGGCGCCTGCCTCCCGTGGCGAAACCATCTCCCTCCACGCCGATGCCGTCTCCGTCGACAACGCCATCTTCGTGCGCGCGCTTGGCGGCGCAACCGCCGCCGATCGCACCCTATCCGTCCGCCGCGAAGACTTCCAGCCCGTCGTTTTCGCGCGCGGTCTCCCGCGCCCCGGTTCCTTGTACGCCGATCGTCTCTGCACCGTCTGCGGCGCCGGCACCCGCCTCTATCGCTGCGGCGAAACCATCCTCGATGGCGCCTTTGCCGTCTCGACCCAGCCCCTGCCTCCTCCGCCCGCGGCGCCATTCCGCGCCGTCAACGCCGTGCGCGCCGTTTCCTGCACCGATGCCAATGGCGTCCATTGGCTCCTCGCGGCGAATTTCTCCGCCGCTCCCGAATGTCTCGCGCACGCGCCGGCCATTCCGGCAGACACCCCGAAGCAACGCCCGCAAACGGCCACGGAACTGCCTCCCGGCTCCGCCCGTCTGCTTCGCCTCGTTTGAAGCCGCCGCACGACGCGCTACGACTTCTCTTGAACCATCGCCGGCGATGCCGCCACAAAGACAACCGGCAGCAGAATGGCGACCGTCGTCCCTTTGCCTTCCTCGCTCTCAATGGAAATCGAGCCGCCATGCGCACCGACAATGGCTCGTACCAAACTCAGCCCGAGCCCATTGCCCGGAACGGCACGGCTTTTGTCCGAACGGTAAAACCGGTCGAACACATGCGGCAAATCCTCCTTCGGAATGCCGCATCCCGTATCCGAAACCCGAATGCGGCAAGTCGCATCGCGCCCCGCCCCTTCTCGCGTCACGTCAAGTCGGATGCGTCCGCCTTTGGGCGTGAACTTGATCGCATTGTCAAGCAGATTGGCAAAAAGCCTCCGGATCTGCTGGACATACCCGTTCGATAAATAGACATCGCCGTCCACCGACGTCTGCAACTCGACCCCGGAATCCGACACAAGCGCCGCAAACAAATCCACCGCACGATTGGCCTCGGCCGTCAGATTCACAACACCGCGCGGACAACGGTCGACGTCGCACTCCGTTCGCGTAATGTCCAGCATCGTATTGATCATCGATAGCATGCCGCTGCACTCCTCCGCAACATCTTCCGCCAGCGACACGGCCGCAGGATCGCCATGGAAGAGCGCAAACTCGGCCATTCCCCTGAGTCGCGTAATCGGCGTCTTCAAATCATGCGCAATGTTGTCCGTTATGGTGCGCAATTCCGTGATTACATTCTCCGTATGCGCAACCATGCTGTTGAAGGAATCGATGAGCGTATCAATCTCTTCTCCCTCCGACCCATGCTCCACACGCTTGGAATAATGCCCCGCCTGGATCTCCCGCGCCGCGACACTGACGCGCAAAATGCCGGCCACCAACTTGTTGGAAAGAAAACGGGCCAACAAATTCGCCGCGACCAAAATCAACACGAGGCTGCCAAACGCCAGCATCAAAAAACGTTCGTCCCGTTTGGTGTCGACGCGCGCGCCAAAGAAAAACAGCCGCCCGTCATACGTCGGGGCACACCGCACCCGATACGTTTCCTCCCCCGCCGATATCGTGCAAAACCGGTTTCTCGGAAGCGTTTTGCATAACGCGGTCAACAGGGGCAAAATATCCGGACTGACGCGGGAATGCGCCAGCAAGCGCGTTCCATCCTCCGAAAGCAGAAAATTGAAGACATGGCTGTAGCCTACGCCATGGTACTCTTCGTTGAATTGCTCGTGAATCCGCGCAATCCTGTCGTCCGGTCGCACGATCCGCTCTTCCAGCAATACGCCATTCCGGTCGATCCGAAGCAAAACGCCTTTTTCCCGCCCATCGGCCAGACAAATGTCATACACGCCCTCCTCGTCTTTGGCACAGGTGATGATCTGCGCGTCCGGCCACCGGTGCCGGACGGCAAAGACAACCGGAGACGATACGGACGATGGCGGCAAAAAATCCTTGGAGCCGCAATACTCTTCGCCTAACACGTACTCCGCATGGAATTCTTGGAACTGAAAGGTCAAATCGGCTTCTTCTTCGCGTAGACTGACCCTGCGCTCCACAAACCATACCGAAAAAACGCAGATCGCATACAGCGCAAAAAAGAGCACCGTGATCCAGACAATCGTCCGGACGCGGAAACTGCGGATCAACGGCTTTCTAGCGCTCTTCGACAACATAGCCGAATCCCCGTACCGTATGGATCAATTTGCGCGCACGCCCCTTGTCGATCTTCTCCCGGAGCCGGCAGACACGCGATTCAACGACATTCGTCCCCGGATCGAAATCATATTCCCAGACATGCTCCATGATCCCGGTCTTGGAAACGACCCGGCCCCGGTTGCGGACCAAATACTCCAAAAGCTGAAATTCCAGCGGTTGCAGCTCAATCCGCTCGCCACCGCGAAAAACCTTGCGCGATTTCAAGTCCATCGTCAAATCGCCGACCGTCAACGTCATCGCATCTTCTATGTTGCGGGATGCTCTGCGCAACAACGACTGGACCCGCGCAATCAATTCCGATACCGAAAACGGCTTCGCAAGATAGTCGTCTCCGCCGGATTCCAAGCCCTTGATCTTGTGCTCCACCGAGTCCAAAGCGCTTAATACGATGATGGGCAAAGTCTGCCCTTCCGAACGCAATTTCTCCAAGAGCGAAATGCCGTCGAGCTTCGGGAGCATAACGTCCAGAATCGCGGCGTCGAAACGCTCCGCACGTGCCGCTTCCAGCCC
>JBJEVW010000371.1:19788-26503 GCA_051884735.1 Kiritimatiellia bacterium
GCATAACGTCCAGAATCGCGGCGTCGAAACGCTCCGCACGTGCCGCTTCCAGCCCGGTCAGACCGTCCGCCGCGCGAAAAACGCTGTACCCGATGTAGCGAAAGGCCGTTTCGATGAAACGGGCCGTCTTGTCATCGTCTTCTACCAATAATATTTTCATGGCATGGCTCTTTCGAAGCAACTTTACCATATTCCGGCTTTTCTTCAAAACACTTGCATTCTGCTCCATATTCTTTACAATCTACGATCATTTGGGTTCTTCGAAAAACACGATCAACAGAAAAGCACGCAATGAATCTCGATACGATTTGCATCCAGGGCGGATGGCAACCGAAAAATGGTGAGCCTCGCGTTCTCCCCATTGTCCAGTCTACAACGTTCAAATACGACAGCACGGCCGAAATGGCAGCGCTTTTCGACCTCGAAAAGGCCGGCTATTTCTACTCCCGGCTGGCAAACCCGACCTGTGATACCGTCGCCGCTAAAATCACCGCACTCGAAGGCGGCGTCGCCGGCATGCTGACCTCCTCCGGACAGGCGGCCAACTTCTTCGCCGTTTTCAACTTGGCGAACGCAGGCGACCATGTCATCTCCTCTTCCGCGCTCTACGGCGGCACGTCCAACCTCTTCACCGTGACGATGCGCAAGATGGGAATCGAATTCACGCTCCTCGATCCGGATTCCGACGAACAGACCATCCATGCCGCTTTCCGCCCCAATACCAAGTGCGTTTTCGGCGAAACGCTCTCCAATCCTTCGCTCCATGTCCTCGATCTCGAAAAATGGGCACGCTGCGCACACGAACATGGCGTTCCGTTTATCGTCGACAATACCTTCCCGACCCCAATCAACTGCCGCCCCTTCGAATTCGGCGTCGATATCGTCACCCATTCCACGACAAAGTACATGGATGGCCATGCGACCCAGGTCGGCGGTGCCATCGTCGATAGCGGCAACTTCGATTGGATGGCGCACAAAGACAAGTTCCCGGGTCTTACCACCCCCGACGATTCCTACCACGGACTCGTCTACTGCGAACGCTTCGGCAAGGGCGGCTACATCACCAAGTGCGTCGCACAAATGATGCGCGACCTCGGCTGCTCCCCCGCACCCATGAATGCGTTCCTCCTCAATCTCGGACTCGAAACGCTCCACCTGCGCGTCCCCCGACACTGCGCCAACGCCCAGCGCGTCGCCGAATTCCTCGAATCTTGCCCCGACGTGGCGTGGGTCAACTACCCCGGACTCCGCTCCTCCCCGCAATACGAGCGCGCCTGCAAATACATGCCCAACGGAACCTCCGGCGTCATTTCCTTCGGTCTCAAGGGCGGCCGCGATCGCGCCATCCGTTTCATGGATTCGCTCCGCTTCATCGCCATTGCGACCCATGTCGCCGACGCGCGCTCCTGCATCCTCCACCCCGCTTCCCATACCCACCGCCAGCTCACCGACGAACAACTCGAGGCCGCCGGCGTTCCGCCGGATTTGATTCGTCTCTCCGTCGGCATCGAGGCGGCAGACGATATCCTCGCCGATATCCAGCAGGCGCTAGCCGTTCGCTGACAAATCCGCGCGCGTGGGCGGCGCCCGCATACGCCGAGCGCTTCACACCGCCCTGCCCGCGGTGGCTCACCGCCTTGCCCGCGGTGGCTCACCGCCCCCGTTTCTTCCGCCCCTCCCCATCGTTGAGCGTAAAGATGCTCCTTCGCTTCTTCCGGAAACTCTTCTCCCGTGCGCGTTGGAAAACGGCTTCCTCGCCGTCTTCCACCGAACGCCGGTCCGAGAAACAGGGGATTTGGGGCGAACGGCAGGCCGAACGATTCCTCATCCAAAAGGGGTATCGCACCATCGGACGCCGCGTTCGCATCCTGGGCGATGAAATCGATCTCGTCATGGAGCCGGCCTGCCCCGGACAGCGCCCGCTCCTCGTTTTTGTCGAGGTGAAAACGCGCAGCAGCCGCCTCTACGGCGGTGGACGCGCCGCCCTCGACACCCGCAAACGAAAGGCCCTTGTTCGAGCGGTTCTGCACTATCTGCGTAATCTGCCCCCCGTTCCGTTTCGGATCGATCTCGTGGAGGTCTATGGTGCGGAGGATCAAAACCGGATCGAGGAAATCGTTCACCATCAGGCCGCCGTCCCCGTCCCGAAACGAATCCTTTTCTCCGCCGCTCCGCGCATCCGGCGCAAACACTAGTCTCCCCAACTCCCATTCGCCCATGAAAGACACATTCTACCTGGGTTGCCACCTCTCCTTCTCCGAAGGCTATGCCGCTATGGCCAAAACCGCCCTCCGGATCGGCGCCAATGTCATCCAATGCTTCATTCGGAACCCGCAAGGCGGCAAAATGCGCGGGCCCGATCCAGAGGATATGGCCGAATACCGTAAAATCGCCGGAGAAAATGGCCTTGCGCCCCTCATCGTCCATGCCCCCTATACGGTCAACCCATGTTCCAACAAACCGGAAATCCGGGAAATGGCACGACGTTTCTTTATCGAGGAACTCGACCGCATCGAGGGTATCCCCGGATCTCTCTACAATTTCCACCCCGGTTCGCACGTCAAACAAGGCGTCGAACAGGGAATCGAATTCATCGTCGAACACCTCAACGCCATCCTGCCATACGCCAAGACGACAACCGTACTTCTCGAAACCATGGCCGGAAAAGGCAGCGAAATCGGCGGCACCTTCGAAGAAATCCGCGAAATCATCGATCGCACCGACGGTGGCGACCGCCTCGGCGTCTGTCTCGACACTTGCCATATCAACGATGGCGGCTACGACATTGCCGGCAATCTCGATGGCGTCCTCGACGAATTCAACCGTGTCATCGGTCTCGACCGCCTCCGCGCCATCCATCTCAACGATTCCAAAAATCCCCTCGCCGCCCACAAAGACCGCCACGCCAATATCGGCGAAGGAACCATCGGGCTCGATGCCATCGTCCGCGTTGTCAATCACCCGAAACTCCGTCATCTCCCTTTCTGCCTGGAAACCCCGCAAGAATCCATCTCCGGCTACGAAAAGGAAATCAAACTCCTTCGCTCCTTGCGCTCCCCTTCCGCATAGCCCCCCCCGTTTTTAGGTCTTGCCGGACGCAGGCCCTGCGCCCTCTTGCATGTTTTGCCCGCCGCGGCTCCGGCTACGGCACACGCGCGGCCGCCCCTGGGCTGGTCGCGACCGGCTGTTGCGGGAAAAGGCAAAAATTGCTAGCATTTCTTTGTCTTTTGCATTCAAACTACACATACCATGAAAATCGTCGTCTGCATCAAGCAAGTTCCGGATTCGGACAAGGTCACGATCGATCGTGCCACCAACCGTCTGAACCGGGCCGGTGTTCCCGCCATCATGAATCCTTTTGACGAGAATGCGCTCGAAATGGCGCTCAAACTGAAGGATCGGCATGGCGCCGAAGTTACTGTCGTCACCATGGGTCCGCCTCAGGCCGAACAAGTGATTCGCGATGCAATCGCAGTCGGTGCGGACAATGGCGTTCTTATTTCCGGACGCGAATTCGGTGGCGCCGACACTTGGGCCACGGGATACACGATTGCCCTCGCCATCCGTAAACTCGGCCCCGTCGATCTCGTCCTCTTCGGCAAACAAGCCACCGATGGCGACACCGCCCAGGTAGGCCCCGGAATCGCCAATAACCTCGATCTCCCGGTTTTGACATACGCTAAATCCATCGAGGTCGTCGATGACAATACCTTCAAGGTGGTTCGTACCACCGAAGACGGCTACGAAGAATGGGAAATCCAACGCCCCTGCGCCCTTACGGTCGTCAAGGAAGCCGGTGAACTCCGTATCGCCAATCTCCGCCTCAAAATGAAGGCGAAAAAGGCCGAAATCCCCGTATGGGGCGTTGCAGAACTCAATCCCGATCCTGCCTTGATCGGTCTGCAAGGCTCCCCGACTCGCGTGACAAAGGTTTTTGCTCCGCCCGTCAAATCCAACCGCGAAACGCTCCAGGGAGAAGCCCCCGAGCAGGTCAAGCAACTCATTGACCGCCTCGCCGAACGCCACCTCATCTAATCCGCTTTCATTTTCCTTTCTTCGATTTCGTCATGAGCAACAAAGAAATTTGGGTTTTCGCTGAACAGCGCGATGGAAAAATGGAGTCCGTCGTCTACGCACTCCTCTCCAAAGGGACGGAACTGGCCGAAAAGTCCGGCTATACGCTGGCCGCTGTCGTTCTCTCCGAAAATGGCGCTCCCTTCGCACAGGAACTGTTCAACTATGGCGCCAAAAAGGTCTACACCCTCGACGCTCCGCAGTTCGCCTACTACCAGAACGATTACGAGACCGCCGCTTTCTGCAAGGCCGTTCGCGACTTCGCGCCCGAAGCCGTCCTCTTCGGCGCCACGACAATTGGCCGCTCCCTCGCCCCGACCGTCGCATCCGTGCTCCACACCGGTTTGACCGCCGACTGCACGCAGCTCGACTTCGATACCGAAAAGGGCTATCTCCTCCAGACACGCCCCGCCTTCGGCGGTAACATCATGGCGACCATCACCTGCCCCGATCACCGTCCGCAGATGGCAACCGTCCGCGCCAATGTTTTCAAGAAAAGCCGCATCTCCGATTGCGAACAGGGCGAGGTCGTTGCCGTCCCCGTCGATCTTTCCGCCGTTCCATGCCGCATGAAGCGCATCAAGGCCGTCACCGAGGGCGGTGCCGACGTCAACCTCGCTGAAGCAAAAATCATCGTTTCCGGCGGGCGCGGCCTCGGCAGTGCCGAAAAATTCGACATGATCCGCACCCTCGCCAAGGAACTCGATGCCGGTATCGGCGCTTCGCGCGCAACCGTCGACGCAGGCTGGATTTCACACTTGCACCAGGTCGGCCAGACCGGCAAGACGGTCTGCCCGAAACTCTACATCGCCGTCGGCATCTCCGGTGCCATCCAGCACCTCGCCGGAATGCAGTCCTCCGATACGATCGTCGTCATCAACAAGGATCCTTCCGCACCGATTTTCGAGGTCGCGGATATCGGTATCGTCGGAGATCTCAACGTCATCGTTCCCGAGCTGGTCAAACAGCTCCAGGCGCGCAAGGCATAGACGTTTCCATCCTCTTTCCTTGCGCCCGCCATGGCATCCCGCAGATTCGACGCCCGTTTCGTCGAGCGTTTCCTCGCAAAACGCGCCGCCGAATCCGCTCAGGCGCAACAAGTAGTCCCCGCTTCCCAAACGCCTGACCCCGGCGTATGGAAAACGGGGACTTTTTCGCCCCCTTCGCCGGAAAATCCCCTCCGGATCCTCGGGATCGATACGTCCTTGCGCTCCACCGGAATCGCCATTCTCGAATCGGACGGACGGACCGAACGCTGCCTCGATTTGCGGCCTATCCGCAACCCCGCCAACCGCTCCCTCGGCGAATGCCTCGTCCATATCCGGCAATCCCTCGCCGATTATATCGTTCAATGGCAACCGGAAGAGGCTGCCATGGAGGGTATCTTTTTCCTCAAAAACGCCCGAACGTCCCTCATCCTCGGCCACGCCCGCGGCGTTGTGGTCGAAACTTGCGCCGAACACGGGCTCGCCCCTTCAGAGTACTCGCCTACACGCGTCAAAAAGGCACTGACCGGAGGCGGAAACGCGACAAAGAGCGATATGCAACGAATGGTAATGCGACTCTTCTCGCTCCCCGAAACCCCGCAGGAAGATGCCGCCGATGCCCTCGCCATCGCGCTCGCCCACCTTCACGCTCGCCGATTCAAAAACCTCGGCTGAATTCCATTCCGTTTTCTCTTTTCGGCGCTTTCCAAAATTCAAAGTGTGCCCAATTTGCCCGATTTGTGCTAGTATCTTCCCACGGGTTTTGTTGCCCGCACGGAGCGCCGTTCCACCTCCACTTTCTTTTGTGCCAGTCCCAATCCCATGAAGCCACTCCCCAAAAGCCAGAAAAACTTGATTGTCGCACGCAGCGAGGAAGGTATTTCCTTGCAGGATTTTCTTGCGGCACATCTCAATGTCTCCAAACGGGCCGCCAAACAGCAAATCGACGCCCGTATCGTGCGCGTAAACGGTCAATGCATCTGGATGGCCCATCATCGACTCCACGCTGGCGCCCATGTCACCCTCGCCGGCTTCGCCCCCTCCCCGACTGCCCGGTCCAATCGCCCCAAAAAGGTGAACATCCTCTTCGAAGACGAATTCTTCCTCGTCGCCGATAAGCCGCGCGGCATCGTCGTCAATGAGGCGGATTTCTCCCTCGAAACGCTTCTGCGAACCCAAACCGGTATCCCGGAACTGCAAGCTTCGCACCGCCTCGACCGCGATACGACCGGATGCCTCCTGTTCTCCAAGTCGCCAGAAGCCCACGATGCCGTCGTCCGCACGTTCAAGGAACACCTCGTCTGCAAAACCTACCGGACCGTCGTCTATGGCAAGTGGGATGCGACCTCCTCGACAATCGATCTCCCTCTGGACGGCGAACGCGCCCTCTCCAATGTCCACTGCCTGCGCGGCAACAAACTCGCCTCCCATCTCGTCGTCCGGATCGAAACCGGCCGTACCCACCAGATCCGGCGCCACCTGGCCATGGCACGCCATCCCGTCGTGGGCGATCAGCAGTACGGCCCCAAGGTCGTCGAAGATCCTCGTCTTCTCAATCTCACCTATCCGCTCCTTCATGCCGTTGAACTCGAGTTTTCCCACCCCATGAAGTCCGGCGAAAAATTGAGCGTCTTTTCCCCCGTTCCACAGGATTT
>JBJEVW010000372.1:0-1566 GCA_051884735.1 Kiritimatiellia bacterium
CCATTGCGCTTGCGTGACTTCCGTCCGTCCCATCATGAAATCCCTCCCGGGAATCGGTACCATATTCTTCATGAAAGGTGATGCTGTTGTTTTGGAAATGGGCATCAATCCGAGTCCAAAGATCGCGCAAACGAATACGGCAATGGCCAAGAAACGATTCCGGATGGAACTTCTCAAACGACCGGCATGCAAGAAGGTTGCTTCGAGGTTGGAAAATCGAGAAACCGTTGCCGGATTGGGCAAAGCATCCGCAACCGCATCCGAAGGTGCAATTGATTCGACATTTTGGTCATTTTCAAGAGACATGCCACAGCCGCCGCAGAATTTGGCGGTCGGCGCATTCGCTTTCCCGCAGTTCGTACAGAATTTCATAGCGTAGGATTTTGGAGATGAAATTGAGTAAATAATCGTCAAGTTGTCCGTGAATTTTGCTTTTTGTCAAGAATGGCAATCGCATACACCCTTATCCTGGAAAAATCCGGGATAAATGATTCCAAGTTTTCAATTTCACCTGAAAATTCCGGCGAAAACTTCGCACCTTTTACAGCGCGTCCAAGTCCCCGCTCATTTCAGACCTCTCTTCCTCATCATTTTCACGTTCGCTTTGCTTATAGAGACTGATCCGAACAAAATCCAATGTGACATTATCCCGAAGCCAATCTTTTTCCAAAGTAATCAAGACATCGCCAAATTTCATTGAGCATGACTTGTTTTTTCCTTTTTCCTCACCATCTTTAAATTTTCTTCCGGTCTCCCGCTCGACAAGACGTTGCATCAGTTCGTAGTGTCGAGACGCTTCAGCATCATTGTCCCCATCGTAAACGGCTCGAACCATAAAGACTTTTCTTGTCTTGGCGGTTGCGAAAACGCAAAAATCTTCGCAATCGACAAACGGACCATTTGGATGATAGTTGTACGCCCAGGCCCCTACGTTATTCTGTTCGGGGTTGTAGCCTTTCGTGAATTTTTCGCCAAATGAAACACCAAATACGGAGTCGATTTGAAAGACTTTGTCTTCCCCATCTTCTTTTTTGGGAAGCAAGTTCAGCGTTTTACTGTCCTTTGACAGACTGACACCCTCCACTTGCGCCACTTCTTTCTTGGTCAAGTCGTTCAATCTATTGCAAACAGCATCAATAAAAATCTTCTTTTTAAAAAATGCATCTTGCTTTGTAACCGTAATCATGTCTCCATTCTCAAAGAAAATGACGCATCCGTCACCGAGTTTTAACGATTTCTTCCCAAACTTCGCCTCCAATCTTTTGACGGTAGCCGCAATTTCACCGTCGGCTTCATCTTCATCAATCACGCAAACGGCTCGAACTTGCGAAACTTGTCGCGTAATGGGAGTCGCAAACAAAACGTAGTCTGAATATCCACGGAACATTGTTTCCGGTTGATATTCATATGCCAATTCGCCAACATTGTTCGTTTCACAAGGTTCTGACGCAGGCATGACTTTTCCAAAATTGACACCAAAGAGTCCAGTCAGTTCCGCCGACTCCGCGGATACATCGGATTGAGGCGTGCTAGTGTACTGTTCTCAAATTAACTAACCCTTGAAGT